>NZ_JBLYNS010000003.1:0-112345 GCF_049310205.1 Endozoicomonas sp. ALC013
GCCAATTACTTACCCATAAAAAAAGAGCACCTTATGGTGCTCTTTTTCTGTTTTCCCGCAAAGGGAAAAGCTTATACTTTCTCTACGTTGGCAGCCTGAAGACCTTTCTGGCCCTGCTCAACGTCAAAGGTCACAGCCTGACCTTCAGCGAGAGTTTTGAAACCGTCACCAATGATGGCACGGAAGTGAACGAAAACGTCTGGACCGCCGTTATCCTGAGCGATAAAGCCAAAGCCTTTCTCTTCACTGAACCACTTTACCGTTCCGGTCGATTTAGACATGCAATGTCTCCTGAATATTTCTATAAAAATGCGTTGTACACGCGTTAAGCCAATGTGTAGTCACATCTTCATATATCTATTTAAGAGTAAAGCAATCAAAGCAGCATAACTTAAACTAAGAAGTGGTGTGACGATCAGGAAGTACTCAAAAAGTAAAACGATTTTTCGTTCTTCTCAATAATGGCCAATAGGAACTCTAATAGCTGTCCGAAGGGATGTCAAAGATTTTATCAAGTTTGTGAAAAACAAATTATCGGAGGAATTTTAACCACAAATCAGGGGTTGGAAGAGCCGTTTGGATAAGAAATTAATGCTTTGATTTATATAGTGTTTGTTACTTTTTGTTGACTGTTTTTCGCACTCTTGATTGGCAGTAACAGGTCATGGGTAATTGGAATAAAGTGACTGGACGATTGAATCAGGGAAGATGCTGTCAGCGCCTCAACACTGTAGACCTCAGTTTGCCGACCAAAATCCTGCTGCACCTTTTGCAATAGCAGGTCAAAGTCACCATCACCGGAAGCGAGGGCAATGGTATCGACCTCGGGTGCCCAGCTCATAACATCCAGTGTTATCCCGACATCCCAGTCCCCCTTTGAGGTGCCATCGCTTCTTTGAATATAGGGTTTCAGCTTTACTTCAAAGCCAATGGCTCGAAGAATGTCCTGGAATTGCCGCTGTTTTGGATCTCCGCGATCAATCGCGTAGGCGATGGCCTTGGTGATCTTTCTGTCTTTACTGACGAGTGCCCAGAATGCGTTGTAATCAAAGTGACTGTTATAGAACTGTCGGGTGGTGTAATAGATGTTCTGCACATCAACAAACAGCGCAACATGCTTTTCAGTCATAGGTTCTGGTCTCCCCGCGTTTGTTTGCCGCCTGTCTTATGATGATGGTGGCTGATGCTTTCTGGGCAAGATAAAGCAGTCCGCCAATGGAAAGAATCGATGCTATCACCACGACGATAACGGACAGATTACCTTGCGTCGGGTTGTTCAGTAAAGAGATCAGGTCTCTTGCCTGCATGCCTGCCCAAAGGGCAAACAGCGTTCTGGGTAACATGCCAATAAAGCCAGCGATCAGGAATGCAGGAAGGCGGATACCAATCGTGGGTAACACCAGGTTCATTAATGAAAAGGGCAGCACCGGGGAAATCCGGGTCAGAACGACCAGCGGCCACTGATGATGTTTCAGCTCCTCAAGCATCAGATGTATTCGGGAGTTCGGCGGGAGTGTTCGCATCAGCTTCCCATGATCCAGTGATTTCCCGACCAGATAACCGAGGACAGACGCTGCCGGGTAGGAAATCAGGATATAGAAAAGTGCTGTCCACCCCAGAAAATAGCCACTGATCAGGGCAATCAGCGTAGACGGTGTCAGGGCCAGCGCCATGGTCAGGGCGCTGGCTGAAAAGAGCCAGGCCCACTGGCTGATGGATAGCGTGGAAAGCATGTCCTGCCAGGTGATCGACAGTGTGGTGACCAGGGTGCTGCCAAAGAGGGAGGTAATACTGAGCAGGCCCATCAGTGAGAGTATCTGACGATTCTTTCTGAAAAAAGAGCCTCGCAAGAAAGCGCTACGAAACAATAAGCAATTCACTGGAAAAGACTGGCCGCTGCCTGTAAAACCCACAAGCATAATGGCTACGACAGAGAAGAGGCAATAATGCGTGGATAATTTCAGCGAGAGCCTGATCGTTTGTTGAGTTTTCGCTGCAGTGTCCTGCGGTGCATGCCCAGGCTTCGGGCGGCGGCAGAGATATTGCCATTGTGCTCCAGAAGGACTTTTTGCAGATACTCCCATTCCAGCTGGTAAACCGGCATTCTTGTTTCCGGGATGACAGGGCCGGGTTCATGAGGCCGCTGGCTGATATTGAGTGCCGAGAGTATCTGCAAGGTATCGACCGGCTTGCAGAGATAGTCTTTAGCCCCAAGTTTGATGGCGCTGACTGCGGTGGCAATGCTGGCATACCCGGTTAGTACGATGATCTCAATATCTGGATTGACGTTGCGTAACAGTGAAATAAGCCGGAGGCCACTCTCACTGCCGATTTTCAGATCAACAACCGCACTGGCCGGGCGGTGTTGTTGTTGCAGGGTGGTCGCCTTACTAATGGTGTCTGCCGTAATGGGGTTGAACCCCCTTTTTCTGAGAGAGGTGGCAAGGGTGTGTAACAGGATCTGGTCATCATCGGCAATCAAGATAGTCGATAACTCCAGAGCTTTTCCGGGGTTCATCGTCGCTTTACGGTTCCTGTTCTGGTTGGCTGAGGATGGGGAGTTGGACTTCAATCAAGCTTCCCCCGCAGGTCAGGGGGCGCATCTGTATCAGACCTCCCAGCCGTTCAATACTGGCCTGGCTGAGTAGCAAACCAATCCCGAGGCCATCTTCTTTTAAGCTATAAGGCGTCCTTGATAAGGTGGTTGGGTTCCCTTCTTTTATAGGGGCTGAGCTTTTTTTGGGTCTGCATTGCGGGAAGCCCGCACCTTTATCCAGAATCTGCAGGGTCAGGTTTTGGCGGTTCTGCATCACGTGCAGTGACACCTGGCCCGGGCTGGCATCTTCTGCATTATCAAGTAATGACGTGATTGCCTGATACAGTGTCAGATCACAGGGAATAGATACTGAAACAGGCCATTGAGCGGCGTTGTAACAAAGCTCGGATTCAGGTCTGATCAGCTGCCATTTTTGGATGACTTTAGTCAGAAAATCCTGGCTATCGATACTCTCAATACCTTTATATTGGCTTTCCGATACCAACTGTTGCAGCCTTTTCTTGCATTCATCGATCTGATCCCGGAGAAATATCAAGCGCTCAGCCAGTGCGCTGCCCTGGTATTCCTCCTGCAGATCCCTGAGCACAATGGCCATTGTGGTGAGTGGCGTTCCCAGTTCATGGGCTGCACCCGCTGCCTGAAGGGCAATGGCAAGAATGCTTTCATCTCTCAGTTGACGTTCTCTGCTGATGGCTATATCCCTTTGCTGTTTTCTCAGGGCTGAGGCCATCAGTTCGACAAAGTAATTGATCAGAAAGGCACTCAGCACAAACGTTAGCCACATGCCAAGCAAATGAATGTCGATCATCAGCTGCTGTTCTGGCAAGTGAAGCATCGAACCAGGGCCGGATGGAACGTACCATTTCATCAGCAGGGTATAGAGCAGCGTTGCAGTGAATGTCACGCCCCAGCTGTATTTGCCCGGCAGCAGTGCAGCGCCGATACAGACAGTGATCAAATAGGTCGATACCAGTGGGTTGGTATAACCACCACTAAAGAATAACAGCGTACTCTGGGAGAGAAGGTCCAGCAGCAGTTGAACAAAGAACTCCTGATCGCAGACATGGCTTTTGATCGCATGTAACCGAATGATAGTACCAATAATCATCAGCAAGGCGATGAAACCGGCCAGAACAAGGCCGGTGATCTGGATGTCAAAATGGCGGCTGGCCAGGAAAAAGGCCATACCCTCAACCGCAATCAGGGTTCCACGGAGCCAGCACAGGCGCTTGAGGTTCTCTGCACCAATCGAGAGGTTGGGTATTGTGTTCGTCCTCATTAAGTAACTAACCAAATCAAATCATATTGAATACCCTTAGACTCGAAAATTGGTTTTTTTATCCCGGTCAGGGATTTTCCACGTCATCCTCTGCATCTGCGCTCTCAATGGAAACCGAAATACTCTTTAGTTTTAATGAATGAATGGTCTTCCGATCACAAAGCAGCTCATCTGTCTGGGTACAAATAGTTTCTGCCTCTGCTTTGTGAGCAACGATTTTGTCTCGCAATGCGTTTTCACCCTCAGAGTTGCGATAACCCATTTCCATTAACAGGTCACCGAGTGACGTCACGATGAGCGAATGCATGTTGATCATTGGGAAATAAGAGTCTTTTCCCGAAAGGATTTCTTCCTGCACCGCTTTCTTAAGCCATTCCATCTCCTTATGGATAAACTGCTTACTGATTTCTTCCTGTTTAATTTTCAGTTCTTCCATAGTACTGGTATTTTCAAGCTGCATCAGTTCATCATACGCAATGGATTGCCTGACCAGGCCCGCACAATCAGTCATGTATTGTTCAGAGAATGCCAATCGACTGATTGCTTTATTAATGGCAACAGAGAGATTGGGGTACTTTTGCGAGCAGGCATTCAACGTCTTGATGACCGATTGACAAAACCATATAGACTTCCGGTAAGGAGCCAAAAAAAACTTCGCTTCCCGTAACGATTTGTTCAACATCTCCTCATTTTCAATGCTTTCTGGGGAGTCATCGTTATCTCTCTGATCCTTCCTTATCTGAGAAATTATTGCCTCATACTTCGTTTCGATAAGCTCAGTCCCTTGCAGGATGGGTAGTTCGGTATCAGCAGGTCTGATGAGAAGCAGGTCATCATCGTTCGTCGGTGAAGGTGCATAAACGGAAGAGACATAAGCTGCCTGGGGAACCTGGCCAGTTTCGATGATAGGGTGCTGCAATAAATCATGGCCGACATAATCTTTGTATTCAAGGAGCTGCTCGTCTGAGATTGACAGGTCGAAGCCATAATATGATACAGTTAAATTGTTAAAATCATTGATATTGTAAAGGGGCTGGCTTTTCTTGCTCAATGATCCATTCATATCATCCCCGGGCATAAGGAAAAATCCAGATTTTGCTAATTCAGCTATACGTTCATCAGATAATTGAGGATGCCTGGACGTATTGAAATGATAAAACGATTGACGCCTGTTCTGCTCACCAACCTCTCCAAGCGTTTGGTATTTATTGTCACTAACCAAGACAGCAACCCTGCTTTGCGCCAGTGTTTTCAGGGAGATTGTTTCACAGCGGTTAAAAAACTCAGCGGGCATAAATCGAATATCCGGATTGAGGCGAACTATTTCCGTGTCTATCGTTTTGAGCACGCGCTTATAATCAAAACCTCTAAATAAATACTCGTCACCATAATAATAAGAATAACTGGGTATAAACGGAATGGCAAAGTAGGCTGCTTTGACTGGCACCTGAAACAATTTAATAACATGATCTCGGTCATGCGGTTTCTCCCTGTGCGCTTGACCCTCCGTAAAATTGTCATCAGGTATGCTAAAGGGCTTGCCAAAAGTGGTGCAATTGGCAAACAGGCTGACATTCATTTTCATTTCCATCTGTTGCTATTGTATGTTGAGACTTGACAGGAGTTTTCCCGGGAGGCTGTCCTGTTTTCCGTCTTCTTAGACACTGGTTATCGTTAAATAGTTCTTGTCCAAAAACGCAATTCTCGGTCAGCCTCCTGGCCCGCTCCTTTATCCAGAATCTGTAGGGTCAGGAATTTTCAACGTCATCCTCAGCATCTGTGCTCTCAAAGGGAAACCGAAATACTCTTTAGCTTTAATGAATGAATGGCCTTCCGATCAGAAAGCAGCTCATCTGTCTGGGTACAAATAGTTTTTGCCTCTGCTTTCTGAGCAACGATTTTGTCTCGCAATGCGTTTTCGCCTGGTGAGTTGCGATAACCCATTTCCATTAACAGGTCACTGAGTGATGTCATGATGAGCAAATGCATGTTGATCATTTGGAAAAAAGAGTCTTTTCCCGAAAGGATTTTTTCCTGCGCCGCTTTCTTATGCCATTCCATCTCCTTATGGATAAACTGCTTACTGATTTCTTCCTGTTTGATTTTCAGTTCTTCCATCGTACTGGTATTTTCAAGCTGCATCAGTTCATCATACACAATGGCTTGCCTGACCAGGCCCGCACAATCAGTCATGTATTGTTCGGAGAATGCCAATCGACTGATTGCTCTATTAATGGCAACAGAGAGATCGGGGTGCTCTTGCGGGTAGGCATTCAACGTCTCGATGGCCGATTGACAAAAGAGTATAGACTCCTGGTAAGGAACCATAAAAAACTTCGCTTCCCGTAACAATTTGATCAACACCTCCTCATTTTTAAGAGGTGTTGGTTGACCAACGTTATTAGCCAGATCAATCGTTATCCGGGTAATTATTGCCTTATACTTCGTTTCGATAAGCTCAGTCCCTTGCAGCATCGGTAGTTTGGTATCAGCAGGCCTGATGAGAAGCAGGTGATTATCGTTCGTCGGTGAATAAACGGAAGAGACATAAGCAGCCTGGGCAACCTGGCCAGTTTCGATGATAGGGTGCTGCAATAAATCATGGCCGACTAAATGTTTGTATTCAGGAAGCTGCTCGCCTGAGATTAACTGGTCGAAACAATGATATTTTTCACTGAAACCATCAATATCATTGATATTGAAAACGGGATGGCTTTCTCTACTAAATGCTCCACTCAAATCATCCCCGGGCACAAGGAAAAATCCAAGTTTTGCTAATTCAGCTATACGTTCATCAGATAATTCAGGATGCCTGGGCGTATTGGAATGATAAAACGATTGACGCCTGCTCTGCTCACCAACCTCTCCGAGCGTTTGGTATTTATTGTCACTAACCAAAACAGCAACCTTCCTGTTCGCCAGTATTTTCAGGGGGATTGTTGCACAGCGGCTAAAAATCTCAGCGGGCATAAATCGGAGATCCGGATTGAGGCGGATCATTTCTGTGTCTACCACTTCGAGCGTATGCGCAAAATCATAATCTCCAGATAAATACCTAAACTTATAATTATTATAAGGCTCAGGCACAAACCGATTGGCAAAGTAGGCTGTTTTGACTGGCACCCGAATCAATTTAATAAGATGACTTCGGTCATGCCGCATCTCCCTATGCCCTTCACCCTTCGTAAAATTGTAATGAGGTGTGCTGCAGGTATTGGGCACGCCAAAAGTGGTGCCATTGGGAAACAGGTTGATATTCATTTTCATCCCCATCTGTTGCTATTTATGTTGAGACTTAACAGGAGTTTTCCCGGGAGGCTGTTCTGTTTTCCGTCGTCTTGGACACTGGCTATCGTTAAATAGTTCTTGTCCAAAAACGCAATCCGCTACTTTATCCAGAATCTGTAGGGTCAGGGATTTTCAACGTCATCCTCTGCATCTGTGCTCTCAATGGAAACCGAAATACTCTTTAGCTTTAGTGAATGAATGGTCTTCCGATCAGAAAGCAGCTCATCTGTCTGGGTACAAATAGTTTTTGCCTCTGCTTCCAGATCAACGATTTTGTCTCGCAATGCGTTTTCGCCCGGTGAGTTGCGATAACCCATTTCCATTAACAGGTCACTGAGTGATGTCATGATGAGCAAATGCATGTTGATCATTTGGAAATAAGAGTCTTTTCCCGAAAGGATTTTTTCCTGCGCCGCTTTCTTATGCCATTCCATCTCCTTATGGATAAACTGCTTACTGATTTCTTCCTGTTTGATTTTCAGTTCTTCCATCGTACCGGTATTTTCAAGCTGCATCAGTTCATCATACACAATGGCTTGCCTGACCAGGCCCGCACAATCAGTCATGTATTGTTCGGAGAATGCCAATCGACGGATTGCTTTATTAATGGCAACAGAGAGGTCGGGGTGCTCTTGCGGGTAGGCATTCAACGTCTCGATGGCCGATTGACAAAACTGTATAGACTCCTGGTAAGGAGCCATAAAAAACTTCGCTTCCCGTAACAATTTGATCAACACCTCCTCATTTTTAAGAGGTGTTGGTTGACCAACGTTATTAGCCAGATCAATCGTTATCCGGGCAATTATTACCTCATACTTCGTTTCAATAAGCTCAGTCCCTTGCAGCATGGGTAGTTTGGTATCAGCAGGCCTGATGAGAAGCAGGTGATTATTGTTCGTCGGTGAATAAACGGAAGAGACATAAGCTGCCTGGGCAACCTGGCCAGTTTCGATGATGGGGTACTGCAATAAATCATGGCCGACTAAATGTTTGTATTCAGGAAGCTGCTCGTCTGAGATTAACTGGTCGAAGCAATGAGATCTTACACTGAAACCGTCAATACCATTGATATTGAAAACGGGATGGCTTTCTCCACTATATGCTCCATTCACATCATCCCCGGGTACAAGGAAAAATCCAAGTTTTGCTAATTCAGCTATACGTTCATCAGATAATTCAGGATGCCTGGGCGTATTGGAATGATAAAACGATTGACGCCTGTTCTGCTCACCAACCTCTCCGAGCGTTTGGTATTTATGGTCACTAACCAAGACAGCAACCTTCCTGTTCGCCAGTATTTTCAGGGGGATTGTTGCACAGCGGCTAAAAATCTCAGCGGGCATAAATCGGAGATCCGGATTGAGGCGGATCATTTCTATGTCTACCTTTTTTTTGAGCATGTACTCAAAATCAAAATCTCCAAATAAATACCTTGCCTTGCCATAAGGCCTGGGTATAAACGGAATGGCAAAGTAGGCTGTTTTGACTGGCACCCGCATCAATTTAATAAGATGACTTCGGTCATGCAGTTTCTCCCTATGCCCTTCACCCTCCGTAAAATTGTCATGAGGTATGCTATAGGTCACGCCAAAAGTGGTGCCATTGGGAAACAGGTTGATATTCATTTTCATCCCCATCTGTTGCTATTTATGTTGAGACTTGACAGGAGTTTTCCCGGGAGGCTGTCCTGTTTTCCGTCTTCTTAGACACTGGTTATCGTTAAATAGTTCTTGTCCAAAAACGCAATTCTCGGTCAGCCTCCTGGCTCGCTCCTTTATCCAGAATCTGTAGGGTCAGGGATTTTCAACGTCATCCTCTGCATCTGTGCTCTCAATGGAAACCCAAATACTCTTTAGCTTTAATGAATGAATGGTCTTCCGATCAGAAAGCAGCTCATCTGTCTGGGCACAAAGAGTTTCTGCCTCTGCTTTCCGAGCAACGATTTTGTCTCTCAATGCGTTTTCGCCCGGTGAGTTGCGATAACCCATTTCCATTAACAGGTCACCGAGTGACGTCATGATGAGCGAATGCATGTTGATCATTGGGAAATACGAGTCTTTTCCCGAAAGGATTTCTTCCTGCACCGCTTTCTTATGCCATTCCACCTCCTTATGGATAAACTGCTTACTGATTTCTTCCTGTTTAATTTTCAGTTCTTCCATCGTACTGGTATTTTCAAGCTGCATCAGTTCATCATACACAATGGCTTGCCTGACCAGGCCCGCACAATCAGTCATGTATTGTTCGGAGAATGCCAATCGACAGATTGCTTTATTAATGGCAACAGAGAGATTGGGGTGCTCTTGCGGGTAGGCATTCAACGTCTCGATGGCCGATTGACAAAACCTTATAGACTCTTGGTAAGGAGCCATAAAAAACTCCGCTTCCCGTAACGATTTGACCACCCCCTCATTTTTAATACTTGTTGGTTGGCCAGCGTTAACGGCCCGATCAATCATTGCCTGATACTTCGTTTCGATAAGCTCAGTCCCTTGCAGCATGGGTAGTTTGGTATCAGCAGGCCTGATGAGAAACAGGTGATTTTTGTTCGTCGGTGAATAAACGGAAGAGACATAAGCTGCCTGGGAAATCTGACCAGTTTCGATGATGGGGTACTGCAATAAATCATGGCCGACTAAATGTTTGTATTCAGGGAGCTGCTCGTCTGAGATTAACAGGTCGAAGCAATGAAGTGATTCACCGAAAGTGCCGCTAAAATTGATATTGAAAACAGGCTGGCTTTCTTTCCTCAAAAATTTAAATGTACTCATTCTTTCCCCCTCCCAGGGCATAAGGAAAAATCCAGGTTTTGCCAATTCAGCTATACGTTCATCACATAATTCAGGATGCCTGGGCGTATTGGAATAATAATAAAACGATTGACGCCTGTTCTGCTCACCAACCTCTCCGAGCGTTTGGTATTTATTGTCACTAACCACGACAGCAACCTTCCTGTCCGCCAGTATTTTCAGGGGGATTGCTTCACAGCGGCTAAAAATCTCAGCGGGCATAAATCGGAGATCCGGATTGAGGTGGATCATTTCTGTGTCGACCATTTTGAGCATACGCTCAAAATCAAAATCTCCAATTGAATTCCTTGTTTCGCCACAAGGCATGGGCATAAACGGATTGGCAAAGTAGGCTGTTTTGTCTGGCACCGGAATCGATTTAATAAGACGACTTCTGTCATGCAGTTTCTCCCTACACCCTTGACCCTCCGTAAACCTCTCAGGAGGGACACTGTAGGGCACGCCAAAAGTGGTGCCATTGGCAAACAGGTTGATATTCATTTTCATCCCCATCTGTTGCTATTTTGTTGAAACTTGACAGGAGTTTCCCCGGGAGGCTGTCCTGTTATCCGTCTTCCTGGACGGCCATCGTCAAATAGTTCTTGTCCAAAAAGGCGACCCGTAGTCTAGCCCGGATATTTCATAAACGTGCTCCCGATCTCGCTTGTCCTTTGCCACTCTAAGGGAGTTTTGCTCAGTCGACCGTACTCCCCGGTACGGCGCTCCTTCACAAAATCCCTTAGAGCGACAAAGTCCTTCGCGATATTCGGGGCAGTTTATGAAATATCCGGGCTGGTGCATAAAAGCGTTAATACCCGTACACTACGTTCTGTTTCATGGGGTTAAGCCTGCAAAAAAAAAACCTGCTGTGCAGCCAAGGCACAGCAGGTTTTTTTGCAGGAGGAATCTTGCCGATCACGCTGTCAGGAAAATAAGGACACCTGGCAGAATGAAGAAGGCGATGAACAGATAGGCAAACGCATACATTCTGTTTCTGGCTGCCAGATCAGACAGTTTGTCAGCCATATACAGCGGGATCTCTCTCAGCCACTTGATGCCGTAAATAACCACAACCGCACAGAGGTTAAAGAAGAAATGCACCATGGCGATGGTTAGTGCCGGCAGGGCCGCAGGACCGGTAATTGCCGTGGCAGCCAGCAGGGCGGTAATGGTTGTACCGATATTGGCACCCAGGGTGAAAGGGTACATCTGTCGTACAGTAAACAGACCATTGGCCACCATTGGAACCATCAGGCTGGTGGTGGTTGAGGACGACTGAACCATCACGGTCATGGTCATACCGGACAGAATGCCGCTGATCGGACCCCGGCCAATGGACTTGTGCAGGGCATCTTTGGCTTTACCCACCATGACCTTTTTGAGCAGCTTGCCCAGACGAACCACCGAGAAAAAGATCAGGACAATACCGATACCAATCATGGCGATACCTGCCAGTGTGCTGTCCGGCAGTACCGATACAAAACCTTTGACAATGTCTTCAGCCGGAGAGGTTAATGGGTCAATAAAGTTCAGGCCTTTCATTGACATATTCTGACCGCCAACCAGCATGCTGGCTACCGATACAGAAAGCTTGCTCAACAGACCTGTGAACAGTTCCAGAGGCAGAAGAATGAGAACCGCCAGCCAGTTAAAGAAGTCATGAACGGTAGAGGCAGCAAACGCCTGCTTGAACTCTTTATGGCAGCGAATATGACCAAGACTTACGATGGTGTTGGTGATGGTTGTGCCGATGTTGGCACCCATAATCATCGGGATGGCCAGGTGAACCGGCAGGCCGCCAGCGACCAGGCCGACAATAACAGAGGTGACTGTACTGGAAGATTGTACGAGCGCTGTCGCCAGTGTGCCCGCCAGCAGACCCATGACGGCATTGTTGGCAAAACTGAACAGCTGTGCCGCGGCTTCACTGCCACCCACTGCCATTTTAAAGCCGGAGCCGATGACACTAACAGCTACCAGCAGAGCGTAAATCCATAGAACAACGCGTAGCCAGATACGACCGTAATGTCGCGTGGTCATGGTTTCGAAATCAGCGCCCTGTGAAGAAGCAGATGTCATTTCAGACATAGAGAGTGCACCCCGGTGCTTATAAAGTTGATGCTAAAAGTATCGAGTCTTTATTACAGTTTTATGACAATTTCTTCACAAACAATCAGCAGATTTTCTTTTTCGGGGGTTCATAACAGTCTGAAGCGCTCTCTTGATCGACCTGTTTTTGCAAAAAGTCGATCATATATTTTCTGTCTTCTTTCGGTTTTTCCCTGGCTCTGGCGATCTCTTTATCCAACAGTTCTTGCGCTTTTTCCGGTTGGGACTTGAAGGTGGTGAGCTGGTGTTTTAACAGCCATCCTGCGATATAGGGATCACTGAACTCCAATGCTCTCTCCAGGATACGTGGCGCAAATGGTCGCAATTCCTCAAGGGTTGCTCCTCCCACCTCTAATAACCAGTCAATTGGCTGGTGGGTGTAGATGGGCTCCACCACTTCTTCCCGGGAAAGATAGCCATCAAAATAACTGAGCAATGCTGAGGTGGCTTTACCGGGGTTCTGTTTGGCCTGGTGATTATCCATCAGCCATTGGGCTACCCGGGTATTATAATGGCTCATGGCCTGCTCAAATTGATGCTGGGCTTGCAGATTGGCTCCCTTATCAATCAGCCATCGGGCGTTGGCAAGATACCCGCAGTAAAGGGAGGTATTCAGAGCCTGGTTGAGCAGCGCAGCGGAGGCTTCAGGTGTCAGGCTTGCCCCATTGGCCAGCAGCCAGTCTGCCTGAATGGCCATATCGATATGAGTCTCAGCAATCACCTCCAGCAATGTTGTATTGATATCGTTGCTGAACGAGCCGATGCCCTGGGATCGCCTGTTGATTGATGGGGTGGTTGCTGTGGTGGTCAGGTGTTCTGTTATGTTGCCGGGCTGATTGGGATCTGACCGGGATTTCAGCTGGCGCAACGTTGTCATCGCTGTTTTGATATTTGCCCCGTTTTCCAGGCACCATTGTGCAGTTCTGGTATACCCCTGCAAAATAGCGTGGGGCAACAGCTTATCCAGTCTTTCGGATTCTGTCAGTTTCCTGAGTTCTTTACCCACCAGCGGTGTCAGCTCCAGATCCTTCCCGAACCGCCCTGAATTCCCGGCTTTACGCTGTTGGAGTTGCTGTAATTCACGACACTTTTCAAGCTGTGCAAACGCGGCATCCGGCAGATCGCTGGTTTCCCTGAGCCTGCCGACTCCCTTGGATTTAAGGTTTATTTTCGCGGTGACGACCGGATGCACTGGACCATCATCAAGTTCAGCCCAGAGTGTTTCTTTCATTGCCCAATTGACCAGAGTTTCATCATGCTTCCATTGTTGGCCGGTCCGGCTGACATCAAACAATAACTGATCGTCCACCCATGGGTTAAGAATCCAGCCCTCCAGGGCCAGAAAATCACTGTGAATCTCTGCTCTGAGGCGCTGGTCAGGGATATACCGGTCACTGTAAGGTATGACCCGCTGATAAATTGACCTGACGGTAAATGCACTCTGTCGAACCTCCGCCTCCGGGTGATTATGGAGAGTTTCGGTTGGTGCCGGTGCTGGCAGATCCGTTTTGCTGGCAGGCGGAGGAGGTAGTTTTGGATGGGCGGGATGGGTGGTCAATGTGCGTGAAGTATTCACGACGGGGGCAGGTAATCTTTGGCCCTGCGGCGCTTGCCTGACGTAACAGGCAGAAGCGTGGCTTGGCTGTAAGCTAAACCCAAGGTATCCGGACATCCGGTTGGCTGGTACATGGCTCCCGATATTGTCAGCCCCCCTGCCGGGACTTGTGTTAACCTCTCCGGTGTGCTGCTGAAGATGGCCACTGCTGTTATGTTGATGAATACAGCCCTTGGCGGCCTGTCTGTAGTACTCTCTGGAGAGAGGGGCCTTGAAATGGGCGTTATCCACGTTTCCACCAGTTCTTTTACGGAAGCATATAAAAATTGACCCGATATTCGATATTAAGTTCCACATCGGTGGTCATCGAGTGAAGGATAAACGTTAGTTTAAATTAGAAGGGAAATGGGAATAGCCTCGCGAATAAACGAGCAGGCTATTCTTATAGTGGCTAGTGCAGCTAGGACATGGTTTCAATGAGTTTGACGGGTTGTCGTGCCCCCGCACTCCGTTCGTCCTGAGCCTGTCGAAGGGCGGAAACTCCGGACTCTGATAGATCGTGCCAAGCACCCTTCGTCCGTGCATCCTGAGCGGAGCCGAAGGACGCTCAGGGTGAACGGAGACTGTACACGTCAAACTCGTTGAAACCATGTACTGGTTTATTTCAGCAGGTCATCAAACAGCTGCACATTCACCAGCTCACCCGCTGGTTTATCACCGTCTTCTTCCGCCAGTACGATATAGCAGTCAGAATGACTCATGGTGCTGAGAACTCCAGACCCCTGATGACCGCTTGACATAACCTGCAGTTCACCGGATTCCCGGTAAACCAGCTTTGCCCTCTGGAAATCCCGGCGTCCCGGGCGCTTTCTGAGCGGGGTTTCCGTCGCCAGTGTAAGCTCCACTTTTGGTTCCGGTTGCTGGTGCATCATATGGCGTAATGCTGGCGCGGCCAGCTGCTGGAAGGTGACGGTAGCCGATACCGGGTTACCGGGCAGGCCAAAGAAGACACTGTTCGGGAGCTGTCCAAAGGCAAACGGCTTGCCCGGTTTGATGGCCAGTTTCCAGAAGCCGGTTTCTCCCAGCTCATCAAGAATGTCTTTGGTGTAATCCGCATCGCCGACAGAAACGCCTCCGGAGCTGATCACTGCGTCAGCTTCCTGATCGGCTTGCAGAAAGGCTTCTCTTAACGCCGCTTTATCATCAGGAATTCTGCCAAGGTCGATGATGTCGACGGCCATTTTTTTCAGCATGGCTTTGATAACAAAACGATTACTGTCGTAAATATCACCCTGTTTCAGTGGCTCACCGGGCAGCTTTAATTCATCACCTGTGGAAAATACCGCAACTTTGACTTTCCGGTAGACCGTGACATTGGCAATACCCAGCGAGGCCAGCAGCCCGATATCCTGAGGGCGAACTCTCCGGCCCGGTGTGAACACCCGGGTGCCTTCCGGAATATCTTCCCCCGCTGTTCGGATATTGTTACCGGGCTGGTCCGGTTTCCGCAGAAATCGAATGCCTTGTTCTGTGGTTTCAGTCTGCTCCTGCATGACCACCACATCGGCACCTGCTGGAAGGCTGGCCCCGGTCATAATGCGGATACAATGTCCGGCGGGAATCTCCCCGGAAAAAGGGTGACCGGCCAGGGACTGGCCTGCCAGGGGTAAAGTATCACGGTTGTGCAAATCCTTCAGCGCCAGGGCATAACCATCCATGGCCGAGTTGTCATGGGAGGGCACATTGATGGGCGATACGATAGGCTCTGCGAGTACCCTGCCAAGGCTGTCTTCCAGGGCAACGGTCTCGGTTTCGGATACTGGCTTGACACTGCTGATCAGCGTTGCCAGGGCTGTTTCCAGCCTTATTAATCCATCAGTGGCACAGCAGTCACTCATGATTGCCCTCGTTCATTGACCATAGCGGGTGGAAAAAATAGCGTGTTTAACTCTCTGTGATGCCAGGTGGTGATGCAAGCTATTTTTCATGACAATAGTTTTCAATAAAGCTGGCAATATGTTCTGGGCTGTTGATATCCAGTTCTGCCAGATGACCAGGAAGGTTGATGCCGGGATTGCCATCCCAGGCGATGGCGATGATATGGGGGTCCTCAGTAAACAGGAAGGGCTTGTCATAATCACTGCGATGAAGCTCGATTTTAGCGATGGGAGCCTCACGAAAACCTTCCACCAGGATTAAATCCAGCTGATCCTGATTGAGAAGTTGCAGTTGCTCCTGCAGCTGTCGTTCATATCCATTCGGGTACTCGGTATAGCAAAGGGATCGACCAGGCATGCTCAACACCAGTTGACTGGCACCGGCATGGCGTAAACGGTAACTGTCTTTTCCCGGTGGGTCGGGTTCTATCCTGTGATGCGTGGCTTTGACCACACCGGTTCGAAGTCCCTGGCCTGCTAACAGTGGCAGTAGTTTCTCGATAAGCGTGGTTTTACCGGTACCGCTAAAGGCGGCGATACCAATAACCGGGATGGAGGCACTGATCTTTGGGGGTATCATCATAGAAGACATCTTTCGTTTTTTGCAACCTGCTCGTCCGGATATTTCATCAATCAAAAGGGGCCCATGGGCGGTAGGTTTACCGGGTAATCCAATAAAACAATAGTACCTGATAGCATGGTTTTTCGAGAAATAAGCAGGTAGGATTCACTGGGCTGTTGATAAAACGATCTCCCGGGAATTTTTTTTTAACAGTCAAATGAGGTTGTTTAACGTAGTGATTAAACTGAATTAACAAGCGAGCGCCGAGCTTCGGTACCTAATGGGTATGATCCTATGGACTGGAAGCCGCAGCCAGAGTGCGTATCACTGGCTGCCAGGGCTGTAAAAGAAACTTTGCAGCCTCCCGCGATTGGAAAGGTGTTCTATGCATTCTAATTTACCAGAGCTGCAGGACCGTCAGGGACGGAAATTCCCTTACTTGCGACTGTCAGTCACAGACCTGTGCAATTTTCGTTGCAATTACTGTTTGCCTGACGGCTGCCTTGACCATCATCACAGTGAAGCACTGACCATTGACGAAATACGTCGTCTGGTAACGGCTTTTGCTGCGGTCGGTGTGGAAAAAATTCGTCTGACCGGGGGGGAGCCTACCTTACGTCAGGACTTTTCCGACATTGTCAGAACCATCAAGCAGGTCCCCGGCATAAAAAAGCTGGCCATGACCACCAACGGCTACAAAATGGATCAGCGGGTTATGGACTGGCTGGATGCGGGTATTGATGCCATCAATGTCAGTGTCGACAGTCTTGACCCCCGGGCCTTTGAGCTGATTACCGGCCACAACCGGCTGCGGGAAATTCTGGCCGGTATTCAACACGCATTTGACCATGGTCTGCCATCTATCAAGGTGAATGCGGTGGCGATGAAAGGCATTAATGATGATGAACTTGATGCCTTTCTTGGCTGGATCCGGGATTATCCCGTCTCTTTTCGTTTTATCGAGTTGATGCAAACCGGGAACAATCAGGATTTTTTCCAGAAGCACCACTTCCCCGGAAAACAGATTCAGGAACTGCTCCTGGCGCGCGGCTGGGTAAGAAAAATGCGTCTGGCCGACGCCGGGCCTGCCCAGGAGTATTGCCACAGTGATTATGAAGGTACGGTTGGCTTGATTATGCCTTACAGCAAGGACTTCTGTAACGACTGTAATCGACTGAGGGTGACCAGTCTGGGGCAGCTCCAGCTTTGTCTGTTTGCTGAGTCCGGCATTGATCTGAGAGACCTTCTGCACAGCGATGATCAGCAGGAAGTGCTGGTGGCTCGAATTCGTGATTCCCTGCAGCTTAAAGACGACAGTCATTTCCTTGAGCAGGGCTGGACGGGTGGCACGGATAACCTTTCCCAGATGGGAGGCTAGTTCGCGGTTTCAATAAGTTTGACGTGTACAATCTCCGTTCACCCTGAGCGGAGTCGAAGGGTGCTTGGCACGATCTATCAGAGTCTGGAGTTTCCGCCTTTAGGCCCTATGGGGCCTTCGACAGGCTCAGGACGAACGGAGTGCGGAGGCACGACAACCCATCAAACGCATCGAAACGATGACCAGTACACTACCAAATCAATTTATTGAATAAGGTCGAACATAACGTGGAGAGGGAACTTATTTTAATGAAACCCGACTAACTTGTGCCACGCAACAACTTAGTGATGGGTGCTTTAACATGAATCCAATAACGAGTTCTTCCGATCAGCTTCCGGTACATCCACAAACAAGTTCTCTCAATTCCGGGTCAGGTGATGACAGCAGAGTAGCGGATCTGCAAGCCTCACTCAGCCGCATGAGTATTCCTGATGATCCGCCAGGAGCAGGCAGCACACCAAACCCGGTTAACATCACTGACAGATCGGCCAGTATTCCTGCCAGGCCGACAACCTACGACTATGTGTGCGCTACTGATGGTAAAACTTACAAGGTGCTACCTAAGCAATTTACCCATCGTGATGGTTCTTGCGGCCTTAGATTAAAGCTGGAAAATGGCGAAAGGTTTATGCAGTGCTCAATACGATTTTCCAGTTATTCTCAGCTGGTACGCAGCTATACCGATCCTGATTTTAATGAAGATCAACATATAAAAAAATTGGTGCTGATCAAGGACCTTGAAGGAAACAAAGGATGCCTGGATTTTCTGATAAAGAACGATATTGTAAAAGTAGTGGGCAAGGTGGATTCCGAGGGCGCTGACTGCACGATAGTTCAGTTAACTGCAGATAGAAAGTTAAGTAAAAAAAGTATTGGATTGGGTTCGGCTGATGCTATATCAGCCCGAATTGATGCCTTTTCCGCAAGAGTTCTTGTTCCCCTATCATCGAAATCATTTCAGAAATTTCTTGCAAAAGGAATGAGAACCAAGGAAGCAATGCCCCCAGCACAGTTGATAGTGCTCAGGAAATACGTTGCTGAAGGTGATCCGAAAATACTTGAACGCTCTTCTTTTAGACACATTGCTGCCTTTATTGATCATGGTCAACAAACGGACAGACTGCCCGTTGGCTGTAGTGATTTCGGCTACACGTTAGAAGAACTGAAACAGTTTCGTCTGGAAAAGAAAAGTTCAGTTGATGTTGCTTTTGAAGTGCTACTAAGGTAGCGGCTTTTCGACCTTGAATTATCTTTTTTTCATCTTCCGGGAGTGACGGGATATTCAACGTTTTAAGTTGGCCTGGCAGGGCATGGCCGCTTTTCTGTCTTCTAACTGCAACAATGATTTTTCTGAATCGATACTCAGAATTAGAATAAAGAGGCTGTAATGACTTACGGAACTATTGCTGACCGATACGCTTATGAATCACCCTGGTTAAGGAGTCGGACGAAGGAAGCATGCCCTGATAATGACCAAAAGTCGTGCATGGGGGCTCGTTCTGCTGAATCCGTCGAGCCTGATAGTTATTTATCCCGGGCTAAGGATCTTATTTGTTCTGTCCCCGGAACCTGCTATTCAATTTTATCAAGATCTGCGGTTGTCCTGACGCCTTTTCATTGGATGATTGAAAACCGGCTGGGGGTTGCCAAGGTTGTTGGTATTGCCCTGGTGCGATCGCAAGTGTTTCCATGGCTTGGCAAGACTTTTCCTGACAAGTTTCCGTGTCTGGCGAAATTTCCGGGCTTACAGGAAAGTCGTGAGATTGTTAAGGAAGCCTGTGAGGCAAACAATACCCATGGCTTTTGGTTTGAGCCGCTCCCGATTAAACATGATTCGGGCATATTGCAGGGTGTGATTTGTTATCCTCCCGACTGGGACCCGAATAATAGTCAATGCATTCTTTATCACAATCCAAATGGTATGGTTCTTTCACAGCTGCTGGGTAGAGGTTGTCTTCATCCGGGGTCAGCACCCGGACGAATACAGTCAGAAAAAAAATGCCCGGTCATTCTTTATGACTATAGGGGGACGGGGTTAAACCAGAGCGATGGGTTGTCGGGTTATCTGCCTTTCTCAACCTATGAAACCGTTGTTCAGGACGGTGCTGCGGCCCTGGGCTATGCGTTGGAAAATTTTGAGTATGTCTACGTCGCTGGGACTTCTCTGGGCGGAGGTGTGGCAACCGTCTCGCTTGCCAGACACCTTGAAGCCAGGGGAGGGCAGGATGATTCAAGGGTCGAGTTACTGTCCCATGACTCGTTTACCACAGCGCCAAGAGTTGTCATGCCAGACCGGCCCCGGCTTGCCAATTTTCTGGGGTGGCTGATAGGTGGGAATCTGGATGCTGAAGCCCCTATGCGTAAACTGATCGATCGTAAGGTTTACATCGTGTCACTGAACCATCGTGATGATCCGGTTATCCCGAAAGGGGCTCGTATGTCAGAATTTATTAAGTCGCTTCATCATGGTGAGCTGGATCCCGGGCAGGTATTTGCCAAGGAATTTTCCGGCAATAGCCACGCAGTACTGACTTATGAAATGGTAAAGTACCTTTGAGTGAATCAATGTTACTATGTCTGCACCATATAATAAGTAACCCGATTGGGTTGGAGTCTTATGAATCAAATTCCCCTGACTATTTTCCTACCTGAAGCCAGCAGAATCGCCGCCGGCTGTATGGGGTTGGGTGGAGGCTGGGATAATAACCCGGTTTCAAAAGATCATATGATGCAGGCGCACCAGTTTCTCGATAGTGCCCTGGAGAGCGGCATCAACTGCTTTGACCACGCCGATATCTATACCTTTGGTAAGGCTGAGCAGGTATTTGGTGGCGTGCTGGGTGATCGGCCGGAGCTGAGGGAGAAGATATTCCTGCAAGGCAAGTGCGGCATTCGCTTCGCCGAAGGGAGCATTCCCAATCGCTACGACTTCTCCCGGGATTGGATTCTGCACAGTGTGGAAAAGAGTCTTGCCCGTTTAAACACCGACTATCTGGACCTTCTGCTGCTGCACAGACCGGATCCGCTGAT
The DNA here is from genome assembly GCF_049310205.1 of Endozoicomonas sp. ALC013. NCBI lineage: Bacteria > Pseudomonadati > Pseudomonadota > Gammaproteobacteria > Oceanospirillales > Endozoicomonadaceae > Endozoicomonas > Endozoicomonas sp. ALC013. Next base: position 20,485 of record NZ_JBLYNS010000003.1, read on the forward strand.
GCAGCCAGAGGAGGTTGCCGGGGCGTTTCATCAGCTGCAGAAAGATGGCAAGGTCAAGCATTTTGGCGTGTCAAATATGAATGGCCACCTGATCAAATACCTTCAGTCATTCCTTGATCAACCTATTGTGGTCAACCAGTTGCAGATGAGCCTGGCCCATCTGGACTGGCTGGATGAAGGTGTGCTGTTCAATCACCCGGAAGGGCAGGCGGTCAGCTTTACCCCGGGCACTGTTGAATATTGTCGCGGCCACAATATTCAGCTGCAGGCCTGGGGCTGCCTGAGCAACGGTCTGTTCACCGGGAAAGATACTCATGGTGAGCCTGAGTCTATTCAGAAAACGGCTGGGCTGGTCAAAACGTTTGCAGAGCAGCTGGGTGTTTCCAGAGAGGCTATTGTGCTGGCCTGGCTGATGCGCCACCCCGCAGGTATCCAGCCGGTGATTGGCACAACAAATGCCCAGCGTATCAGGGCCTGTAGCGAGGCTGAGACTATTCAGTTAAGTCGTGAGCAGTGGTATCAGTTGTATGTAAGTGCCCGGGGCCGTGCACTGCCGTAGCCTGAAACGATTGGGGTAATATCCATGGATGTGATAATCCCCTAGTTCATTCAGGGATAAAAACAGTATTCACTGTCTAAAAAACACGCTAGACTAGCAGACCTTTTTCTATCCCCATGTGCAGTCCTTCTTATGGACACAGGGGTTTGTTGGGAAGTCCTGGCACTTCGTTTCCTGCATTTAATCCGGCTGACAAGTAAACTGTCTGCTCTTTTGAAAGTCTATGGCAATCAAGAGCTCAGCCACTGGAAGATCAATAGATCTTATTATCCTCTGCCAATGCAGGCCAAGCTTGTTCATCAAGCCTCTCCAAACGCAGTCGTGGACCTCACAGGCGATTCGGTAACGTCTTTCTGTATTCGATCAGAGGGGTGTTCCGGATAGCGGCACCAGGAAGTCCATGGCTGCAAATTTTCCGAATGCTACTGGAACAGCGTCGGAAAAGTGTACTGCCATCCTATTTCTGTTTGCTCCAAACGTCGCCAGCACTATGAGCCGGTTTACCGGACGATCAAATGCCGTCTGATCCTGACAGCTTTTGACAGCAAAATGGCGGCATTTTTATGGCAAAGAATGAATTTACGGAGTATCAAATGACTGATACCAACAACGCAATGACTTTTGCGGACCTGCCCCTGTCGGAAGCGGTAATCAAGGCTGTTCAGGATGTCGGCTATGAGAGCCCGTCACCCATCCAGGCACAAAGTATCCCTCACCTGCTGGAAGGTCGTGACCTTCTGGGTCTGGCGCAGACCGGTACCGGTAAAACCGCCGCATTTGCATTGCCATTGCTGTCAGCCATTGATTTGAAACAGCGCGATCCGCAGGTTCTGGTCTTAACGCCGACCCGTGAGCTGGCAATACAGGTGGCAGAAGCCTTTCAACGCTACGCCCGTCACATGAAAGGATTCCATGTGCTGCCCGTTTACGGTGGCCAGGATATGCGCGGCCAGTTGCGCAGCCTTCAGCGTGGAGCCCATGTGATTGTGGGCACGCCGGGCCGGGTCATGGACCACCTGCGTCGTGAAAGCCTGAAGCTGGATAGCCTGAAAACCGTGGTTCTGGATGAAGCGGATGAAATGCTGCGCATGGGCTTCGTGGATGACATCGAATGGATCATGGAGCAAACACCCGCTGACCGTCAGGTGGCCCTGTTCTCTGCCACCATGCCTTACCAGATTCGCAAAATTGCAGATACTCACTTAAAAGAGCCTGCTACGGTGGAGATCAAAGCCAAAACGGCGACGGTTGACACCATTACCCAGAAGGTCTGCATGGTCAGCGGTTTCCACAAGCTGGATGCCCTGACACGGATTCTGGAAGTGGAATCATTTGATGCCATGATCATTTTCGTGCGCACCAAAACCGCCACGGTTGAACTGGCGGAAAAACTGGAAGCCCGTGGTTTCGCTGCGGCGGCGCTGAATGGCGATATGAGTCAGGCACTGCGAGAGAAAGTGGTGGATCGTCTCAAGAAAAAATCCCTGGATATTCTGATTGCTACCGACGTAGCGGCCAGGGGCCTGGATGTTGAGCGTATGAGCCACGTAGTGAACTACGATATCCCGTACGATACAGAAGCCTACGTTCACCGAATTGGCCGTACCGGGCGTGCTGGCCGTCAGGGCACTGCGATCCTGTTTGCTACCCATCGTGAGCGCAGGATGCTTCGTGCCATCGAAAGTGCTACACGACAGCGTATTGATACCATGCGCTTGCCTTCCATGAGTGACGTGCGTGATATTCGTATCCGTCAGTTCAAGGAAGATGTCGTCAAAGCAATGGACATGGGCGAAGAGCTGGATGTATTCCGTGAGATTGTTGCCGAGCTTGAGCAGGAAAATGCCCTGAGCTATGAAGATATGGCAGCAGCGCTCTGCTTTATGGCCCAGAAAGAACGCCCGTTCCCGGATGCCAAAGAACCGGAGCAGCCCCGTCGTGAAGGCCGTGATCGTGGCGAAAGACGTCGTGATGGCGAAAGACGTGGTGAGCGTGGCCGTGAACGCAACAATGATGGCATGGTCCGTTACCGTGTCGAACTGGGTCGCGACCAGGGCATCAACCCCGGTGACCTGGTGGGTGCCATTGCCAATGAAGGCAAAATTTCCGGACAGAGCATTGGCCATATCCGACTGTTTGATAACTGCTCGTCAGTCTATCTGCCAGAAGGAATGGACAAGAGCGTTATTGAAGCCCTGAAAGGTGCCAGGATTCGCAACCGGCCAATGGAGTTGAAACTGTGGACCGGTGACGAGCCTCAGACAGAGCGCCGTGGCCGACGTGATGGTGGTCGTGGTCGCTACGAAGGTGGTCGCCGTGAAGGCGGTGCCCGTCGTGAAGGTGGCCGTGGTGGCGATCGTCGTCCGCGTCGTGATAATAACGGCAATCGTTAATATCATTCCGGGCTATTGGTTTTTCCAGTAGCCCGGACTTTCTGAAACCGGGAATTTATCAGTTTTCTATCAGCTGTTTCACCTGAATGGCGTCCCTTACCCAGGAATTCTCAAAAGCACCCCGGCTGATCTCGATTTCCCAACCGTGGTATGGGTCTCGAATAAGAACAGACTTGTCTGTAACCGCATCAACAATAATGACGTGTCCTCCCGATTTGCATCTGCCTACGGAGACTATTGCAGACCCACGCTTATTAACCGCATTGGCCAGTTTTTCAAGATTTGAACACCGGGTTTTAATCGGGGTCAGGCCAGCAGTAGATAATGTTCGACGTATCAGCCTGTCATCGCCAAGGTTGGTTGACTGTAAGGCACTTACCGAAAAGGTGCGGTGATGTTGATGTAACAGCATTGCTGCGGCAGCGTAAGTACAGCCTCTGGTTGCCTGTTGTTGAATGATGGGTCTGCCATTACAGGTGTATTTGACTTCAATCGGTTTAAACTTCTCAGACTCCTGAATATGTTCTGTTCTTATCGGTTGATGCACTGTTAAGATTTCATGGTCAAGATATGTGAGCACATATCCATGCGCTCCAGAAAACGATATATTTTTGAGAACAGGGTCAAACCGGAAAGCATACTGGACAACAATTTCCAGCAGAGAGCCCGGTCTATTCCACATAAAATGATCTTTATTAAACATTTCCTCTCTCAGGCTTTCCGCTGCCAGAAATTTTTTAAAACCTCTATCCTCAAGTAACTTATAGGAGGCAATAATATCTTCAACCGTCTTTTTGGTTTGTTCACAGGTTGTCTCGTCACCCACACGAACGGTGTCAACAGTGGATACTGGTGGGTATTGTCTCTGGTAAACGGAAGAGGGGATACCAGCCAATTTTAACAGTGTGGCCATAAGTTCCGGCGTTGGTTTATAAAAGGGGTTACTACTCTTGCCAGAAGGAGAATTAAGCGGCGTACGCCGACCGGGTGATGTCAGTTCTGGCATTTGTGAGGCAGGCTTGCCTGACGGCCCACTGGCCTTAATTTGAATAATGGGAAGCCTGGCTCTGTGTAGCCTTGTTTTTTCATGAAATGGTTTTCGGCCATTGGAGGACAATGACGGACCTTGTTTCAGGGGAGAAGATATTGGTGGAACCTGTTTGACCAGATGGCCACTGGAATCTGCTGTTTGCTTACATGGAGAAATAACTTCGTCTTTCAGAGCGATGTCTGTTTTCGGAGCAGTATAGCCGGATGAGGGCTCGTTCAAGGGGATCATAAACCAGTATCTTCAAAAAGTGCTTTATTACCAGTACACGGTTTCGATGCAATTGACAGGCTCCTGCATAGACCTCAAGGCTCCATTCACCCTGAGTGGAGTCGAAAGACGCTCAGGGTGAACGGAGATTGTACACATCAAACTCATCGAAATGATGTGATGGTTTTGATTGAGTAATCGCCAAATAGTTTCCAGAGAAGCTAAAAAAAATTTATTTTTCTTCAGGCTGGCGGTAATACATGGAATAAAACCGAAAAGAAGTGACAGGCCGACCCACCTAATACAAAGAGATGCCAGATTGCGTGATTGAAAGGCAGCTTTTTCCATAAATAAAAGATCACGCCAACGGTATAAAGCAATCCACCGGCAACCAGCCAGTATATGCCATTGGTTGATAAGTTCTCTGCCAGCTCTTTGGAGGCTGCCAGAACCAGCCAGCCCATCAGAATGTACGTGGTTAACGACAGTTTTTTGTACCTGGCCCCAAACACCGCCTTGAAGATAATGCCCAATGCGGCCAGGGTCCAGATGACAGCAAAAAGAATCCAGCCAGTCACACTTCTCATGCTAACCAGAAGAAAAGGCGTGTAGGTTCCGGCAATCAGCAGATAGATGGAACAGTGATCCAGTATCTTGAAGACGCGCTTGGTTTTTGGATGTTGAAAACTGTGGTAAAGCGTAGAGGCCAGAAACAGCAGAATCAGGGTGCTGCCGTAGATGCTGAAACTGACCACCCGCCAGACATCAGCCTGATGGGCGGCATAGGTGACCAGTAGTGTCAGACCGGCGACACTGAGCAGAGCCCCCAGACCGTGAGTAATACTGTTGGCAATCTCTTCAGCCAGGCTGTAGCCACGGTTGATCAATTGGTTTCCTGCGGTAGATTTCGGAGCCATAAAGCGGTTTCTAATGGGAGCCAGTGCTGCTGATCATACTGAATCTTATGCCCTGATGCATGGGAATTATCAGCTCATCCTGAATGTAGTCTCGGACAGCCTCCCGGGGACCAGGTTCGGGTGGAAAATTAGAATGGCGGCAATACCTGATGATCGACTACTTTAACACTATCAGTTTCTGCTTTGCTGGCTGATCAAAGGGTATTTTTGCCAAGGTCATCTGCCCCAGGCAGTCACCCTCTACAGGTTATCGCTGATGGCTGTCCCGCAGGAGTCTCCTGAACTCAGACTTACCACCCACGCTTAAGTCCGACAGCCTGCAAGTTTATCTTTATTCCCGTTGCTGGAGTATGACATGAAAAGGTTGATCCACTCTTGTATTGTTTTGGTTGCAGGTGCTGCCCTGTTCGGGTGCAGCTCCCACAAGCTGACCAGTGTTGAGCCCCGGTTGGTTGAGAACAAAACCTGGGTATTGACGACAATGAACGGTCAGCCGGCATCGGGCCCGAGAGTCACCATGGAGCTTCGCCCTGCCACGGCCCTGGATGGACGCATTGGTGGCCAGGCACCTTGTAACCGCTACTTTGGCAACTACCAGGTTGCCAGCCATAAAATTCACTTTACCTCAATGGGGAGCAACCGAATGGCCTGCCCGCCACCATTGATGACCAGTGAAGCAGAGTATCTGGCAATGTTCCCAAAACTGGACAATATCACCATAAAAGAACATGGACTGGTATTGAACAGCGCAAGCAGTGACCAGGAACTGACCTACGTGACCGAGTCAGCCAATGTCAGCGGTCAGATTACTGCCAGTGAAGGCTCTTTTGCACCGGGCTCTGAAATTATTGTGGTTCTGCAAGATAGCGCCATGCCCGATGACCCGGCTGGCATCATTGGCATTGAGCGAATCCGGGTCGGCAGGGCGGTGGATGTAGTGGATTATGTGGTCCACTATGCACCTGAACTGGTGAATCCGGGCAGCAACTATGAGCTGTTGGCAGAAGTGATCCAGAATGGTCAGGTGATGTTTGCCACTGCGGTGAAGCCCTCTGTTCAGCTTAAGACTGCTCCGGCAAATCACTGAGTCGTTTGTGGGTGAAGTGCGCTACTGGTGCATGGTTTCAATGGGTTTGATGGGTTTGATGGGTTTTCGTGCCTCCGCACTCCGTTCGTCCTGAGCCTGTCGAAGGACCCATAGGGCCTAAAGGCGGAAACTCCGAACTCTGATAGATCGTGCCAAGCACCCTTCGACTTCGCTCAGGGTGAACGGAGATTGTACACGTCAAACTCATTGAACCATGCACTGGTGCACACTTACTCACAGCATCAAGCCATTTCCGGCACTTCTGACTCCTTCTCTGCCCTGATACGGTGCGGAGTCGGATTGCCCATTTCGTCAACACAGACAAACACAATACGATCAACGACGATAATCACCTGTCGGGTGACCTTATTGCGTACCACACAACAGATGGTCAGTGAGGTCTTACCGGTACTGACCACTTCAATACCGAACTCCAGAATATCACCGCAGGCGGCGGAGCTGACAAAGTCGATTTCTGACATATATTTGGTCACCAGCAATTTGCCCGGGCCCATTTTGCAGGAAGCATAGATAGCGGCTTCCTCATCAATCCAGGCCAGCAGTGTGCCACCAAACAGTCGGTATGCAGGGTTGAGGTCGCCGGGTTTTACCGCGCGGCGTGAAAAATACTTCATTCTGATGCTCCTTGCCTGATTATTATGACAACAGATTTATTGTGAATAATTTATATGACATTAATAAGGCAATTCTCATGCCGGAAAGAATTGGTCGGTGGCTAATGACGGGCACTTCCAGTAAACTGCTCCGGTTTTGCATTTCCCTTTTGCTCTCGTTCCGAGAGGTCAACATTTTCCAGCTTAACAGGTGATCAAATGGGCAAATTTTATACCCAGACCAATCTTCAAATTGACGATAAACAGGCTTACCGGGTTTTCGACGGTAAAAAACAAGCCCGTCTCGGAACAGAAAAGAACCCTGCCGTTCTTACTGTGCAGACCGAAGAGCGCCGGGCTGAGCTGGAACAAGAGTTTCTGGAGAATGGCTGGTTTTGCCAGATTCACGTGGATGAAGAAGCCGCAGAGGATACCTCTGCCCTGCAGCTGTTGAAGGATACGCCCAAAACCACAGTACTGGAAAAAGTGCCGGGCCGAAATGATCCTTGCCCTTGTGGCAGCGGGAAAAAATATAAAAAGTGCTGCGCCTGATAGCCAGGGTCTATTAAGGGTTTACTGCGAGCAAGCAAAAAAACTCTATAGGCCCGGGGTCAAACTCCCTTCAGATTGCTGGCAAAACACCGGATAAGTAGAAAAAATTCTAATTCAGTCCATTATTAGTACTGACAGGTTATTTATAGAGCCATGTTGTCGATCTATTTTATATAAGTTTCCCACTTTCAAAAGCCACTTTTAGTGGCTTTTGTTTTATCAAGCAGGTGGACCGAATATGAAAAGTCAGACGTTGGGTAGCAGCCTTCTGGTCGCCGGTACTTCCATTGGTGCAGGCATGCTGGCATTACCGCTGGTGTCCGCACTGACCGGTCTGGGCTGGGGCGTATTCCTGATGTTTTTGATGTGGGGGTTATCAACCTACGGCGGGCTGTTGATTGCCGAGGCCTGCCGGGCCTGCCCGGAAGCAGAGAATCTGCATGGTGTTATGGGGCGTTTGATGGGGCCGGTTGGCCAGGGTATTGCCGTGGTCGCCATGCTGTTTCTCTATTATTCCCTGTGCGCAGCTTACATTTCCGGTGGTGCCAACGTGCTGGGCAGCCTGCTGGCCAAAGAGGGGATTCATCTGCCTTTTCGCATCACGGCAACGGTGGTGGTGTTGCTGGTTGCCATTCTGGTGGTGACCGGTACCCGGGTGGTTGATGTGGTCAACCGGGTGATGTTCGCACTGATGCTGGCCCTGCTGCTGTATATCGTGGTGTCACTGTTGCCCGAGGTCAGTTTGAGTAATCTTCGGCTGGAGAACAGCACCCCTGGCATTTTATTCGCGGCGCTGCCGGTGTTATACACCTCATTTGGCTATCACTGTGCGGTACCCACCGTGGTTCAGTATGTGCAGGGAAAACCCCGGCGGTTTCGCTATGCCCTGATCGGTGGCAGCGCCCTTCCGTTCAGCATTTATGTGATCTGGATGGCGGTGGTGATTGGTGTGGTTTCTTCTGCAGTGGTGGTGACCATGGCACACCGTCCGGATGGTGTAACTTCGCTGATGGATGCCATAGGCCACCATTCCGGCGCGTCCGGTTTTGATTATATGATCAGTGCCTTTGCTGCCTTTGCCCTGGGCACGTCCTTCCTGGGGGTGGCTCTTGGGTTATTTGACTATCTGGCAGAAGTGTTCGGCCGTTCCCATGGTATTTGGGGGCGTATCGAAACCATCACGCTCACGCTATTGATTCCGTTGCTGGCGGCTATTTTTATGCCGGGGAGTTTTGTCACAGCCTTGGGGTATGCTGCTGTAGCCCTGGTGATTCTGGCGGTATTTATTCCCGTGGCCCTGGTCTGGAAGGTTCGTAAGCTCCATATGGAAGAACCCTATCAAGTGGCTGGCGGTATTCCGGCACTGGCCATTGCGATTATTGTGGGGCTTTTGGTGATTGTTGCCCAGTTTGGGGTGATCAGTGGTGTGTTGCCTTCTATTGGCTAAAAGGCTTTCTGGGAATAGACTCACTATTTCAGTGGCCCCGAACAATTCCTGCCGTGGTCAATTGGATCAAAAAGCAACTTGGAATCGTTCAGGAAGAGCAAAGAATGTCGGATGGATGTTGGTCGGTTTACATAATTCTTGCCAGTGATAGCAGCCTTTATACCGGCATCACCACGGATATTGAACGGCGCTGGCGTCAACATTGCGGTACTGCCGGGGGAGCCAGGTATTTCAGGGGGCGGAAGCCACAGCAGTTGGTCTATCTGGAAGGTAATCATAACCGTTCTTCGGCCAGCCGACGGGAAGCGGCCATCAAAAAGCTGACTCGCCCACAAAAGCTGAGCTTGCTCGCCTCACCGGAAAATTGCTGTGAACTCTGGGCTGGGAAATTGCTTAATACCCATCGCTGACTCCCATGATCAGAGAGTGTCACACAAGCCTGAAGAACACGCTCCGAAGCTGGTCGCTTCCCATTGCCCGCTGACCCCTGGTACATCATTTCGATGAGTTTGCAGGGTTCCCTCTATCAATGACGCCCAAACTCCGTTCGTCCTGAGCGGAGTCGAAGGGCGTAAACACCACACCCTGAATAAAGACTGTGCCAATCACCCTTCGTCCGTACATCCTGAGCTGAGCCGAAGGGCGCTCAGGGTGAGTGGAGATTGTACACCTCAAACGCATCGAAATGATGTGCTGGCCCGAAAGCTTTTTAGCGCAAAAAGAAGCATAAATTATCATTTTGGGTTCAAGGTTGAACGTTTAGATAGTATGATCCTCAGAAATAGATGAAGCAAAAAGGATTTTTGTAAGACACCTGCTTCATAAAAAGCAGGCCAGGGAAATAACTGTTTCATCGCCTTCCGATAACAACAAAAAATAAGTATGAGGTGTTCATGGAAGCCAGTTTTTGGGATGGCAAGCGCGCCCCCGGTATTGCAGACCAAATTGATCTTGAAAAGTTCAAAAACCTGGGCGAAGTCATTGAACATGCAGTTCATCAATACGGCGACCGGCCAGCCTATACCAGCATGGGCAAAACGGTTACCTACAACGAAATCGATCAGCTAAGCACCCGGTTTGCTGCCTATCTCCAGAACCATACGACACTGAAGCCCGGTGACAGTATCGCTATTCAGCTGCCGAACCTTATTCAGTACCCCATCGTCGTTTATGGCGCAATCAAGGCTGGCCTGGTTATCGTCAATACCAACCCGCTCTACACCGCCCGGGAGATGAAGCATCAGTTTACCGACTCAGGAGCCAAGGCGCTGGTCTGCCTCAATGTGGTTGGCCACCTGGTGGAGGAAATCATTCAGGATACGCCCATCAAGCACCTGATTGTCACTGAGCTGGCCGACCTGCTGCCCTGGCCCAAGCGATCACTGATTAATCTTGCCGTAAAACACGTCAAGAAGATGGTTCCCTCTTACCAGCTGCCACAGGCGCTGAGTTTCAATCAGGCCATGAAGCTTGGGGAAAAATCCCGGTACAGCAGGCCGCTACCGGCCAACCCTGATGATGTGGCGGTGTTACAGTATACTGGTGGCACCACCGGCGTGGCCAAAGGCGCTATGCTGACTCAACGTAGCCTGGTCAGTAATGTACTGCAGACGGTCAATGTGTTGTCCCAGACCGATGATAATGGTGTCCCAGTGGCAAAGCCTGATGGCAATACCGCAGTTGCGCCCCTGCCTCTTTATCATATCTACGCGTTCACCGTGCATCTGATGGCGTTCTTCCATCAGGGGGGACACAGCATTTTGATCGCCAACCCACGGGATATGGATACGTTCGTCAAGTCCCTGAAGCCCCACAGGGTGAATATCTTCATCGGCCTGAACACACTGTTTGTTGGCTTGATGAATCACCCGGAGTTTAAAGACCTGGACTTTTGTGAACTGAAGTTAACCATGTCCGGTGGTACTGCCTTGCAGGCGGCGGTTGCCAACCGCTGGCAAACTATCACGGGATGTTCGATTTCCGAGGGTTATGGCCTCTCTGAAACCTCACCCGTGGTATCCCTGAACCCCGCAGGCAGTTACTCCAAACTGGGCACTGTCGGCTTGCCAATGTCCGGCACGGCGCTGAAGACCATTGACGATCAGGGTAATGAGCTGCCATTGGGAGAGCGTGGGGAACTCTGTGTCAAAGGCCCGCAGGTGATGAAAGGTTATTGGCGGCGCCCGGAAGCCACGGCAGAAGTGATTGACAGCGAAGGCTGGTTTAAAACCGGAGACGTGGCCATTATCGATGAACAGGGTTATGTGCAAATCGTCGACCGGGTTAAGGATATGGTGCTGGTCTCAGGCTTTAACGTGTACCCCAACGAAGTGGAAGATGTGGTTTCCAAGCACGATAAAGTGCAGAACTGTGCCGTTATTGGTGTACCCGATAAGAAAACCGGCGAGGCCGTCAAACTCTTTATTATTCCACAGGACAAAAGCTTAACGGCGGAAGAGGTCAAGGAGTACTGCCGACTGAACCTGACCGCATATAAAGTGCCAAAGCAGGTTGAATTCAGGGATGTTCTGCCAATGACGCCAGTGGGTAAAATTCTGCGGAAAGATCTTCGCGCCGAAGAAATGAAGAAGCACGAAACGGTTGCCTGATTTTAGGCATCAGCAAAGCCCCGGTAAGTGTTCCGGGGCTTTGTAATTAAACTGACTTTTAATATGCTTGAAACTTATTGCTTCAATCCATTGATTCAGTTTCAGCCAGAGTTCCGGTTTTTTGGCGTATTTTTGAATATGAATTAAACTCAGTAGCTAGGCTTTCATGAAATAAGCAAGCGGCCACTTTTTATTTTTTCCTGAAATGTGAGTAAATGATTGATCAGTATTCTGGCTTTAATTAATCTTTCCTGTTTCATGCTGCTGATTTCTACCTTAACTGTTAACCTTTACTGACTCTCCAAACCATGTGATGAGGAACCTGATTCTTCGTATTATCCCTTATGACTTATGGCTCCGTCGTAATGTAATTGGCTGTTAAGTAGTTGGTTAACTACTTACGCATAACGATGTCTGAAAACACATTTTTGCGAGGTAATGGGAAAATATGCTCATTTTTTTATCAACTTTTTTACCAGCTATGCACGGGTTTTTGTCTATTTACAGGCAGAATTGTCAATGTTAAGTTTTTTACCAATTTTAAACCCTGCGTTTAATGGATCCTTTGATTTACCAGATTGGTTCAAACCATGAATATTTTTGATGAAGCTCTCGGTGTTCTGAAGTCTAAAGTTCAGGTGCGCAAGCTCTTTCACGATATGCACGCTGAAGACCTTCAGCGCGTCATCGGTCGCATTGAAGCCATTTACGAAGAAAAAGTGATGGCTCAAATGGAGGTGGAAGAGCAGCAGGCCCGCAAAAAAGAGGCGCTGGATGCGGTGGTTAAACAGATGAAAGAGCTTGGTCTCTCCCTGGGTGATATCAAAGACCTGTCAGAAGAGAAAAGCAGCGGTGGCCGTAAAGGAAAAACACGCCAGCGTTATTTGTTTCGCTACGAAGCCGTTGATGGTTCATCAGTGGATTGGGAAGGGGCAACAACCGGGCGTATTCCCGCGGATTTCTCAGACTATCTTGAGCGAACCGGTAAAGATCGCAAGGCCTGTATCGTTTCTGAAATCTGATGCTTTAAACCCTTGCTTATTAAAGAGCTTAACAGGAACAGTCTTTAATTAACTTGCCGGTTTGGAATACGATCTCCGTTCATCCTGATTGCCATTCACCCTGATCTCCGTTCATCCTGAGCGGAGTCGAAGGGTGCCTGGCACAATGGTGAGCCGGAGTTCACGCCTTTGTTACTTTCACTCCTGCCTATTTGATTTGACTGAGCCTTTTATCAATCATCTCCTTCAGAACATTTTCCTGGGTAAACCCACCCACCACCTCATCGGGAAACACCAGTGCCGGAGTTCCGGTAATGCCCAACCTCTGGGCCAGCATGATATTACGGTCCAGTTGTTTGTTAATCTCTTTATCATCTACTACGGCGGTTTTCAGTGCCTCCACATCCAGCCCCTGTTTTCTGACAATGCTGGCAATGGAAGCCGAGTCATGCCGGGCACGATGAGACATCAATGCTTTATGCAGCGCCAGATAGGCGTCATTACCTTCAGCCCTGGCTGCCAATAAGAGCGCCGCAGCCTCCCTTGAACTTGGCCCGAGGATGGGCATGTCTTTATAGATAATTTTCAGATCAGGGTAATTGTTGACCAGCACTTCCAGAACCGGGTCCTGCCGTTTGCAAAATCCACAGTTCACATCACCAAAGTAGGCAATGGTCAGTTTGGGGGTTGAGGAACCGGCAAAGGGATCATCACTGTGAAAAAGCTCGGCCATATTGCTGGTAAGCACCGAGTTTTGCGCCTGTGATTTGGCTAACTCTTCCCGCTTTTTCAACTCATTGACAACATCGAGAAAAATTTCAGGGTTTTCCATCAGGGCTTCACGCACCAGCTCTTTGACCTGTTGTTGCTGTTCCCGGTCCAGCGGTGCGGCCTGACTGCTGATTGGCAGGATAAGTGCGGTAGCGGCAATGGCCAGCAGCTTTTTCATGGTTAACGTCCAATGTAATGATCAGGAGTGTTTTTCACCATCATACCGGTTTGACGGGCGGTAATGGAATGCAGTCACCATTGGTTAAGGCAATAATCTTGTAAATATTGCTATTTTTATTCTGGTTATTTATTAATCGCTGCCTTTGCTGATCAAAAAAGCCGGGACTCCGGAAAAACTTGATCCAGGTCAAAGTACATCGGGTCCAACCTGCGTATGGTTTTTATAGGGATAGCTTAAAGAGACCGCTTGAGAGCGTAGCGTCAAGACCGCTGGAGTACCCGAAAGAACAGATTATCGGTATCAGCCAATGAGATTGGAGAAGCCAAATATACTTCATTTCAGGTGTTGTATTGGCTTCAGGCATTTGCCGGAAAAACCCATTAAGCGGCTAAATGATCGCAGCCGGGGCCGATAACAACAGTTCCTTAAAAAAACACGTAAAGGACTGAAACAATGAAAGTAATTGCTGTTGCTGTAGCGGGAATGTTATTGGCCGGTGCTGTTCAGGCTGCTGATAAAGCGGAAGATCTTCAAAAACAGGGTATAGTCTGTTACTCAATGGGCCAGGTCAATGCCGAAAGACAATCCGGTGGACGTGGAATGGCTCCGGACCTTACTGTCAATATTGCTCCGACTTTTTATATCACCAGTGACCGTGACTATAAAGCCTGCCGTAAGATGGCGGCGGAAAAGGGCGCTCATGTGATTGTTGATCCGAATGCTTGAGTTTTTGTTGAATCGCAAGGGCTTGAGGTGCTGAGTGAAAATGATCTCTTGGTATTTCAGGTCTGCGTTTAGGTTCTGATTTTGTTCCCACGGGGCTCCGTGGGAATGTCTGTAACTCCCTGCCAACTACCTGCGACAAGAATATCTGCGAACTTCCATATGCATTCCCACGCTGAACATGGGATTGACTCACCCTGACTCTTACGTGTGCTGTTTCGTAGTTGATGCTAATTCTGTCAGTAAGGTTTTTCTGTGGGAGGGTGTAGCTGGTATGCATTCCCACGGGGGAGCGTGGGAATGAGGTCAGAACTTATGGGTAGGCTTGGACAGGCGTACATCCCTGACCAACAAAGTCTGAGTTAATGATAGTCTGGCAGTTCCAGCTGCCATCAGCAGCTCGATAAAGTCTTACATCGTTGTTTATAACGGCAGCATTTCCCACATTAAAGGTGAACTGGACGTAGCCTGCACCATTGCCGTCGTCATTAAAGGCAATTACACCGTTACTAGGCTGTACAACACCTAGATCTTGTGGCCTTTCACCTCTAATAAATGGTACTGCTGGGTTACCATTTTGAGCAGGTTGAGCGGCCCGTTCAGCTGTTTGGCCATCAGGGAACTCGCCAAAATTAAGCACATAATCCTCAAGGCTTGTTCTGTTAGAAGTCAAGCTAGCAACTGCAGAAGATACGTTAGAACGACCAACATAATTCTGATACTGCGGAATAGCCACAGCCGCCAAAATACCAATGATCGCCACAACGATCATCAATTCAATCAGCGTAAAACCCTGTTGTTTTTTCATTTTTTCTGTCCCCCGGGAACATCATTTATAGTTTTTTTAGCATGCATCTTATTGCAAGACATGCGTCTTTTAACCACCCTACCCTGGGTACATCGTCCTTTCTCAGTGTGTATTCCACTAAGAGCTTATGGTTATCATTTATATAGCCCCGCAGAACACGAAAAAAGTAACATGGTTTGAAATGTGTCACAACACTAAAACCAGAGTTTTGCTAAGTTACAGCTTTTGTAGAACTCTCTCCTTGCGAGCCGACACCTGCTCCAACCCCCTAACTCCGTTCGTCCTGAGCGGAGTCGAAGGGCGTAAACTCCATGCCCTGAATAAAGACTGTGCCAATCACCCTTCGACTCCGCTCAGGGTGAACGGAGATGGTACACATCAAACACATTGAAATAATGCACGGTTACACGGTTCCAATGTATTTGATGGGTTCTCTCTATCAATGACGCCCAAACTCCGTTCGTCCCAAGCCCACCGACAGCATGATCAGCTTCAGGTATTTGTTCATAAATTATGAACTGCCCGCTCTATGGAAGAAGGCTGTCAGGAAGCGGTTGCCGTCAGGCGATGCGCCCACTTGGTTTTTGCTGCCAGCTGCATATCCACCACTTCGTCACTTTCATCGACGATTTCGCGGCCAAGCAGTGTTTCAATCATATCTTCCAGTGTCACGATACCACGGATATCGCCATATTCGGTGACCACCATGGCGATATGGCTGCGTTTTTCCAGGAACGTTGCCATCAGTTTTGGCAGTGGCTCCTTTTCCAGCACGGCAATAATCGGACGTTTCAGGCTTTCCAGTCTGGTACTGCCGCCTTCCCGAAGGTGGGAAAGCAGAATGTCATTTCTCATGACAAAGCCGTTGATATCATCCGGGTCTTCACCGTACACAGGAATACGCGAGAAGCTGGAACCGGTGAACTCCTTCATATAAGCGTCAGTGGTGGTAGATTCCGGTAATGAAAACAACACTGAGCGAGGCGTCATGATTTCCACAATCTGGAGATCACGAAACTTCAGCATGTTTTTCATCAGCTCAGACTCGACACCCTGTAGTGCACCCACCTGAAAGCCAAGGTCGGCCATCGCCTGAATTTCATCACGCAGATAAGGGTTCGTTTTGTCTTTTGGGCTCAGCTTGCTGGTCAGTAACTCGGTGATCCAGATAATGGGCAGTAGCAGCTTAACCATAAAGCGCACACCAACGGCCATGACCGGAACCAGGGATTGCCACCAGGACGCACCAATGGTTTTTGGAATAATTTCAGACAACACCAGGATCAGTAAGGTCAGCACGGCGGAAAAAACACCAACAGCAGCATCACCAAAGACTTTCGCCGCCTGGGCACCCGCACTTGCCGCACCAATGGTATGAGCAATGGTATTCAGGGTAAGGATAGCGGCCAGAGGGCGGTCAATATGATCGTGCAGCTCACGGACAATCTTTGCCCATTTGCTGTTTTTCTGCTCAAGGCTAACCACATAGGCCGGGGAGATACTGAGTAGGACGGCTTCAAACACCGAACAAACGAAGGACACCGCAATAGCGATGACAACATACGCAACAAGCGTAACCACGCATGGCTCCAAAGGTAATCAAGGGAATGCTATTCTAGCCTGAGAATTTAATCTTTGGCGATAGAAATTTCCGAATATTACATTGTAAAGCTACGGAACATTCTTGCGAAATTTTGGTCAGTATGAATTGTGTGGATCATTTGGCCAACTTCTGACTGGGGAAGACTTGCGGATATGAATGTTTTCGAAAGAATTTCCGGTTTATTCCTTGGTGGAATCTTTCCCTCCAGTCCTCCGGCTGTTGGCAATTCATCATCAAGTGACGAGTTATTTGATGAATACACGCCAATTCTTCAGATGTCACCGGAAGATGATACTTCTTCCAGTGGCCCGGGCCGTGAAAGACGGCCAATTCATAGCTTTGCTATTGCCGCAACGGAAAATAAGAGAGCGGATACCGCCAACCCGGTGAAGTTTGACTGTGTCATCATGCCGCCTGATGATGACGTAGATGCACTGTTGGACAGGCTGTCTACCTTTGAGTATCAACGTGCACAAAAGGGCGAGGCCGGTGCTGAGATTCACCTGATACAAAGTTTTGAAGATTTGTCCAGGGACAACCTGCGCCAGCGTATTCATCTGGAAGGTGGTGGCAAATGCCAGCGTTCCCCCGGCAAGCTATTTGACAACAGTCGCCCGATCCGGCTGGTGGTTGATTTACAGAAGATGCACCCCAGCGATACCGTGGCACTCAATGACCTGCTTGACCCGGAAAGCCCTGCGTTAAATAAAATCCGATTAGGCAGTCATGTTGAGATACTGGTCCTGGTGCAAAAAAAGCAGCTGCATACCGGTAATACCTTTTCATTGGGTGCCGATACCTGTCGGCGCATAAACCGGGTAGACAATACCTGGGATTATCAGAAAAAGCTGGCATCCCTCACCAGCGTTCCTGAAGCACACCGTCCTATTCTTGATATCCCTCCCTGCGCCCCGGATGACAATAACCCGGCCCATGAACATGAACAGTTCTCCATTAATTTGTGTCACGGCAGTGTTCCCTGGCGGCAAACACTGCTCGGGAGCTACGGTGTTAAGGCCGATCATGGCTTCGGCTGGGAGGCGGGAGCCATTGAGAGAGAGGCACCTAAAAAACTGTGGATAACCGATGCCCCCGAAGGGGATCCGGCATTTACCCAGGCGCTGCGGAATATAAAAATCACCCGGGAAATCGAAGCACAGGGAGAAAAACTGTCACTGCCGGAAGAGATGTTCTTCCGGGTCAGACAATCCGGGGGGGAAGACAGGTCCCGGCTCCTTGGCAGTATCAGGCTGCTAGTCAATATCCCTGACGGTCCGCTCATCACCATCAATTCCGCTAATGTTAAAAGCTGGCTGAGCACAGTGGGGATTAACTACAAAGGAGAGAGTTGCGAACACCATCCTCTGAAAGAAGCCATTCAGGCAGGAGGGGCAATAGTGGTGACCTCTTCATTGCAGGAGACGCAGTGGACACAATTACTTCATCGGCTCACAACGCTGATGGAAGCAAAAGAAACGAAAGTCCCGCTGACATTGCTCGAAACCAGACAACCAGAGTCTTTTTTTCCTGCCAGGCCTGACAGTTCGCCACAATTGGCGGGTGACGCATTTGAGCCAATGATCCGGATCCAGCGCAGTGAGGATCACGAAGCACTGGTGAATGATCTGTTCAACAGACACCCGGAGGCTGAGATTGTCCGTGTCAATCCTGAAACGACCCTGACACAGCTGGTTAATAACCCACACATAGCCTCTGAAGCCAGATACCAATACGGATTCCGCTGGTCCGGCTTGATGAAGGCTTTGCAGTCAAATAAACCGGTTATCTTGTGTGGCCTGGAGCAAAACCCCAGGTTGCAACTTGAGCTGGAAACCCTGCTGTTGAAACCGGGCCACTTCTTTGTCAATGGCAGTAAAGAGCAGATACCGGCGAATTCCAGAATTTATCTGGTATGGCCTGAAGGTGTCAGGACGGAATCGCTGGTATGGCACAGTGCAATTGCCCGGGAAGTGGCCGTGACTCCGCCGGTTCCTGAACACTCCCAAGCCTGGCACAAGCTGAAAGAGGGGCTGGAAAAACTGCACAGTGCTTTAAGGACGCTGCCGGAAAGGTTTGCCACTATAAATTGGCCAGCGTTGTCGGATGCCCTGGTGCAATCGGTACTCAATGAAGCCAATGCCATCGTCACGGAGGAAGGCGGCCCCGAAGCGCTTCCTGTCCACTACCGCAAAGCCGTTGCAACACTGGTGACACATGTCGCCAGAAAAGAAAAACAAGTCAGAGCGTTCGCAAAGTCAATTACCCGACAAATATGGCCCGACCCGAATGGCTATTGGGTGGATATTGATAAACTGACCGCGGTTCTTGGGGATGGTCACCTGATCAACAGTGCCTATATTACCAGCAACGGATGGGAGCTGGTTGAACTGTTCGGCGAGGGATTTTTCTCACACCCTGAGCCAATGGCGCTTGATTATAACCAGCCTGGCCACAGGAAAACACTGATCGCGCTGCTATGTCGCCACGCCCCCAGAGTTTACCAGCGGACGCTGAAAAAAAGACTTGGGTGTGATGATGAACTCTTGAATACACTGCCTGAGGCGACCTGCCGCTCATCCGTCATTACCCGGATTCTGAACAATGCCCTGTACGCCGGCTGGGATTTTCGGAAGCAACAGAGTATTCCGGTTCAGACACGACTGGACAACCTCTCCACCCGGATTCTGAGAATCCAGCAAAATGCCTCCGCAAACCAGCAGCGGAATTTGATCCACAGCTTGCTGGAACGGCAATTTATTTATATCAGTGATGATGATCCGTCGGTGCTGGAGCAAATACTCTCAAAACGCATATCCCAGTACAGCAGGGGGCTCAGGAGACTGGCCCGACTCAAACGACGAATCCGTGGTAATAAATTGATCACCCTTGAGGGCACCACCGGTACGGGCAAAAGCTATCTCGCCCATCAGGCGGCAAAATTGTCAGGCCCTACGTTTACCCTGACCATTGGCCCCAGCGCAGAAGAGAGCCATCTCCTCAAACGGTGGGTCTGGCAACCTCAGGGTGATGACCGTGAGATGACAGAGCAGGCGGGAATTATCCTGAAATGGGCCAGAACAGAGCCCGAACCCGGTGCGATGGTGACCCTGGTGGTGGATGAAGCGAATCTTGCCGCTAATCTTCTGGATAACGTGCTGGCCGGTATCTGGTCGGCAAATCCCCATATATTCTGTGGTTCCGAAAGAGTGGACATTTCACCTCAACACCGGGTTGTGTTCACCTGTAATCCCGGTGCCTACTCCGGCCGCAGTGAGCAAACGGTCCTGCAGGATCGGGGTATAAGGGTTCACTATCCCGCTTTAAGCCCTGAGTTCCTGAAAGAACAGGTGGTCTTGCCGACACTGAACAGGCTATTTTATGGGGCCTCTTTAAAAGGGCTGGATGACACTGCGGCCCGGCAGACTGCCGACACGGTGATGGAGCTGCAAAAGCAACTGAAACTGCTGCTGCCGGACCGGGTCTTCAGCCCCCGGGATCTCACCGACGTCTGTGGCTGGATGGCCTGTCAGCTCCATTACAGCGGCAGGCGTGTTACGCAAACCCAGCTTGATGATATGGTCTGGAACGGGTTTGACAGTGTCATCGCTCACTCACTGAATAATCAGACTCAGGCGTCTTACCAGATTTTAAAACTGTGGTTTGAGCACCGCTATGAGGCCCACAAACTGCCAGCCACCGTGACAGGATACGACCTGCGTCTTGATCAGCTTTACGACACATTCTGTTGCTACGTAAACCAGGCAAAACCTGAATTTGATACATCATCACAGTCCGTTAAATCATTAATGCAGACGCTGGCCCAGGATCTTGATCGCCTCCGCCTTGAGCATGAAAGTGGTGTTCGCCATTCAGGGCGCAGGGCAACACTGGTTGAAGGCCCGGCCGGCAGAGGCAAGGACGCAACATTGAAGTTGCTGCTGGATATGTGGGATGCCAGTGATGAGACGGGCAGGCCCACCAATGTCCGTTACTTCAATGCCGGAGACTGTGACTGGGCTGAACTGAAGCAAGCCATCAGGGAAGCCCAGCAGGAAGGGACGGTTCTGGTGGTTTCAGAGTTGAACATGATCAGCAGTGCCGACCTTGAAGGGGAACTCAATGATGTACTGACCGAGCCTTGCACGCCCGGCTTCCACCTTTTTGCCACCACCAACCCACCGGAATACAGCGGGCGCAGCGCATTTTCACCGGCACTTAATGATCGTTTCCGGATTATCAGAATCGATGATTACAATGAGCAGGAGCTGCGCAGGATTGCCCGGCAATTATTACCCCCGGAAAACCCGGATCAAACCGCTGAGCATATTGCCGCCCTGCATTGTTACGTTTACCAACGGTTAAAAAAATCCGGGCAGGCGCTGTTCCCGGTTTGCCGTGATCTGCAAAAGCTCGCGGCAGCAGTCACGGCACAATCGGATTTAACGGCCTTATTCTGTCAGCATTACTTCCTCTATATGGCAGCCGGAAAAATCGCCAAAGAGGAGGTTGCTGGTTTCCTTCGGGATTCAATGCCAGAGCAACCAACAGGGGTAGATGGTCATCGTTACGATCACGGGTTATGCCGCTGGCTTTTTCAAACCATTCCCGACCTGGACAGACCATTATTTATCCAACGCTCAACATCCGGTGGTTTTGGTGTCACGCAGACACGGGAACTCGTTATTGATGAGAAGCTGTCGGATAGCGATGCCAGGGCAGAAATTATCAAGCGGACTGCCCAGTGGTTATGGCGGCACGAGACCGATATGCCAGATGATCTGGGAGTCGGTGGTGATAAGCAAAGTAAGGCGCTCTATGTTATGCAGCAGCGACAGTGGTTTCGTGCACGCATAAAAGACAGCGACGTTCTACCTTCGGAGGTATTTAAGCTCAGCGGCTTTAAGGCTGGTCCTGCCGAGTTGCAGGTTTCAGCCGGGCACATGGATGCCTTGATGTACCTGAATGGGTTCCGACATATTTTTTCAGAAAGAGAGATCTGGGAGCGCTTATTGCGCGGTGACCTGCAAGTGGACATCGACAGGCCAGTTTCAGTCTGGGAGGCTTATCTGAAGCCTGCCTGTCTGCCGGTTGCGGTGGTTTGCTGTCTTCCCGCTCTTGCCATTGCACGGTGTTTGCCTTACTTGCGTCGAACAACTGGCAAGAAACTTGACGGTAATGTGACGTCTCCTGTTAGAGAGCAGCCCCGGCAACGTGTGGGTTGGAGAGATGGTGGGAATGGTTACCAATCCATAGAAACCAGAACGGTCATTGGGTGTTGTGGGTCTCAATCCGAGCCTGTAAGGAGGGAAAGAACATTCTACGGTGAGGACATCATGAAATATCGGTTAGATGTCATTCGTTATCAAGTGACCGGTGAAGGCGATATTTACACGAAGGATTGGACACCCGGAAAGAGCGATTTAATCAGGGTCTTTCCTGAGGCAATGGCTCCAAATACTACGGTTCAACTGTATCCGTGGGAATCTTATGGGTGTCATACGATCAAGGTTGGACCTGGCCATAAATTGTTTCCTCTGCCCGGCAGGCAACCCAGGGAGGAGATAACTGAACTTCGAACGGAGCCGGTGCGGGCTCACCAGGTATTCCTGGATAACTATACTGGCCAGCACTGGATTCGGTTTTCAGGTTTGATCATCAACTGCAGTATTCATGTCCACTATAAACTGAGCAAAAAATGCGGTGACGCTGGTCTGCTTGAAAAAGCCAATGTCAGAAAAGTGCATGATACTCAACCAGTAGAGACTCAGAAAAAAAACAAATACTGTTGCCTCCCGGCAGAACTGTTCAAATCCCATGATCGTAATCAGCGTGATGACCTGATCTCTCCACAAGGCAACCATTGTCCGGAACCGGTCAGGCATCGCGTTGATGTCCTGTTCAATACGGTGCGGGCAGCTGCACACGCCCCCATAACAATGCTGACCGATAAGCAGCAGTTGGTACTGGATATTATCAACGCAACGGATGATCAGGGGCGCATTGCCGCAGCAGCGGAATATTGTCGTCAGTTTGACAATCAAAGTTACCTTAAGATCAAAGATGATTTGGCACAGATTCTGCTCTCAGAGGCTGTTGGCGCTTGCAGGCACCGTGCACCTGTTTTCAAGTTTATTATGCAATATTTTGGTATCACCTGCCGTATTGTTAAAAGTGAGATCCATGTCTGGGCAGAAGTCTGGAATGGCCATGATTGGGAAACCTATGATTTGGGCGGTGCTTATTCGGAAGAGGATATTCATGGCCACAATCCTTACTTTCCAAAAATTGATGTTCATGATTTCGCAGAGCGGGAGACTGACCAGTACTCCCTTACTGCTTTAGCCCCCGGGGTAGTAGGGCATTTCAAAAAAGCCAATCTGGAAGGCTTTAGTCAGGGATGTGAACGCTTGTCAACCTGCAAACAATATGACAGCTCCTTCGTTGAAGAACAAAGGCAGGTGGAAGAGTCATTATTGGCTGGTTTGAATCAAATGGCTGAGTCGGGTTCAGATGACTGCAGGCAGGTTGTGGAACATATTGAATATGCTCAACATCAACTTGATGCACCGTCTCGCTACCATCCTCCGAAGAAAATGTGGGGTTTCCTTGAATCGGTACTGACTAAGCACTTGAAGCACTGCATTGAAAAAAAAGTGACTAATATCGGATGGTGTTCTGTTTTGGCTGCTTTTATTGTCCAAAAAAAGTGGTTTAAACCCAGAGTAGACTATTCATTTAATCTCTTTCTAAATCTCAAACAGTGGCGCTGGATCGAAGCAAATGTCCCATCGTTGGGAATGCTTGCCAACCAGAATATTGAAAACTGGTATGATCTCTGGAAGAACAATGAACTCCCTTTCTCTTTCTCTAGGCGTTATACCCAAGAGCTCAATGAGATGGTGACGGAGATAGATGAAGACACCCTGCCCACCGGGTGCTCGGAAACCTTTGAAACGTTGTTGGGCGCTTCTGCCAAAATTGAGCAGTGGACTGATCAGCCAGAAGATGGAATACCCGATATCAGTCGTCTTCTCCATGGGATCCCTGCCTACAGAAAAGTGACCTCAAGCCAGTCCCAGGTGGGTAAGCCTCTCTTCCTGATGACCAATGGCTTTATCGATACCCGCAACCAGCCGGAAGAGACTCAAACCCGTTTTGCCCACTATCTTTACAAGCGTGCCCAATCTTTGAAGGCACCCATGAGCATTGGTCTGGCCGGAAGAGAGAATCTCAGTTTCAGACCGTTCCATGTGGTAAAACCAACAAGCACGGTTCACGTTAAAAATCTGCTACTCAACTATGATAAGGTCTTTGCTACAGATAAGTACTACGTTGCTGAGCATGTCTCTGAGTATGTTGCCAAACAGAAAGACAATGTAGAAATGTTGGAAAACACCAGAATCAAAAAAATGATGGATAGCGAGGATCTGGTGGTTATCAGGTCAGAAGATGTCCAAAAGATTTATGATGAATATATTGAAAGCCTGGGGGTTCAAAGCTGAAGTGGGTGGGTGCTGTTCAGCTTCTGCGGTAGACTTTAAGCATCTATCCATTTAAGTGACTACTGTTCTGTGTTTGAACCACCAACCCATGGACTCTTTGTTCAACGCTTGTCAGCCATAGGCCAGCTTTAGTCTTGCGTCCCTTCAATCGCTTGTATTTACCTTTACTTAGTGTAATCGATCTCGTTTTTTGGTTTATAAGTGTGGTTTTTCATACTTTTAGTGGGTTTTTCTTGTACTTCTTTTGCTTTTGATTAGTAAAAACTCTAATACTACGAAAGTGCATAGAAAATTATTTTGTGTGTTGGTAATTCAGTTCAACGTTGTTGGAGTGATGGGGAATGGGAAGGTCGCTCCCCTCGTCTGAATGCACTCATTATAAAGAGAGTTTCTATGTGGAATAAACTGAACAAGTCGATGATGTTCTGCCAAATGATGTTTGGCTTATCTTTTTATGGCGTAATGGTCATTTTGACCCGTTTCTTCCTTGAAGAGCTGCAATACAGTGAAGCAGACACCATGATGATTGTTGGTGCCTTCTCTTCTATAGGCCCTCTGTTCGCCATTGCCGGTGGCTTCATTGCTGACAAATTTCTGGGGGCCAAACGCTCACTGACGCTGGCTTACATGGCATTCGCAGCAGGTTACGCGCTGCTGGCATTTGGTGCTTCCATCACCAATGCTCCAATGGCTCTGCTGGGGATTGCTCTGGCCAGTTATGCCCGGGGCCTGATGTCTCCTTCTTACCCAAGCCTTTATAAGCGTACTTTCAAATCTCAGGAAGACTTTGAAAACTGCTACCCGATTAACTACTCGGTTAACAATATAGGTGCCCTGCTGGGTCAATATCTGTACCCAATGCTGGTGCTGGTTATTGGCTTTAAAGGTGGTTTTGCTCTTTCTTCTATCATGGCGGCTCTGGCGGTTACCATGCTGGTTATTTTCCACAAGCCACTGGTCGAGATTGGTGAAGATATCGACAAGCAGCCATTGAGCTCTATGAACATTGCTATCTTCCTGGCGCTGTCTGTTATCATGCTCGGTATGGTGTTCTTCATGTTCTCCGACATGGATACCGGCAAGTACGTTGTATACGCCATTGGTGGTACCGCACTGTTGTATTTCATCTCCCTGATGTTCAAAGCCAGTCGGTCGGATGCTCTGAAAATGGGTACCATCCTGATCATGGCATTTCTGGCGACTGCATTCTTTGTGTACTACGGCCAGATGATGACTTCCATGACCATGGTGACTATCAATACCATGCGTGGTGAACTGCTTGGCTTTATCCCTCTGGCTCCAGAGGCATCCATGGCGATGAACCCTCTGTGGTGTATTGTTGCAGGTCCGGCCATTGCCGCGAGTTTCACGGCTCTTGAGAAGCGTGGTATTAACCTGTCTACTGCCAGCAAAGTATCCATCTCTTTCGTACTGGTGACTATTGCGTTTGGTATTCTGACCATGGCAGTTAAAGGCATTGATACCGATGTTATTATCAGCCCGGATGTATTCCTGGTGATCCACGGTTTCCTGGCCTTTGGTGAAGTGATTGTAGGTTCTCTGGTGGTTGCCTTTATTCTTTCGGTAACACCCAAGAAGATTGAGGGTTTCTCCGTGTCCCTGTTCTACATTGCCATGGCTCTGTCTGGCATCATCGGTGCGGTGATCTCCGGCAGTATTGCCATGGAAAAAGGACAGGAAATCACCCAGCAGTTTGTTCAGGGTGTTTACGGTGACTACTTTGCCATGCTGACAGCAGCCGCGGTGGCGATGGTGATTATTGCCCAGGTGTTTTCTTTTGTTATTCGCAAGATGCTGGACAGTGCAAATCGGCCTGAAGAAGATCTGACTTCTGCGTCCCAGACACCGCTCAGGCAATAACTGGTTATCCACTGAACTCATCATGGAGCAGCACAAACTTCCATTTTTGATGCCATCGAACCGCATTTCGAGACGTATCAGCTTGTTTGTGCTCATCTCATGATCTCACACCTGACGCAGTCAAGCTGCGTCTTTTCTGTAACGCTCACCACAGCGGTTCTGTCTTTAACTTCCCAAGGCAGTGGGTCGCTATAGTTCTTAAGGAATCTTCCTGACCATCAAACCCTGCCACTTGTACTGTTGAAGATAAAACCTGAGCCAACTATCAGCGGCAAGAAACACCTTTTATTCTTCCTTTCTTATGAGTGGAATAAGCAATAGTGTGGAATTTATAGAACTTTTTGCGTCAAGGAAGGTCTAAATGGAATGAGTATCTTATCAGGCATACGTTATAACCTTATTCAACGCATTTCTCCTGTACCCTTACACGCCGACGTTGTGAAGCAGTGTTCTGTTTGCCTGGACGATATAACCGGCTCCCGGAGAGTTTCTGTCAATATTTGCAATCATTATTATCATACATCGTGTATTAAGAAATGGCTGAAGACAAGTAAAAATCCAACTTGCCCATTGTGTCGTCGTGATATTTGTATTATCACCGATACGGGGTTACCTCTCCACTATGCAGCTGCTCACGGCCAGCAGAAAGCCATTGGTGCTCTGATTGACAGAGGTGCGAACGTCAACTCTCGAACCAAAGACGGGAGGACGCCCCTCCACTGTGCAGCCGCTTAAGGCCAGCTGGAAGCCATTGGGGCTCTGATTGCCAGAGGTGCTGACGTCAACTCTCGAACCAAAGACGGAAGGACGCCCCTCCACTGTGCAGCCGAGACAGGCCGGCAGGAAGCCATTGATACCCTTATTGCCGCAGGTGCGGACGTCAACGCTCGAACCAAAGACGGGAGGACGCCCCTCCACTGTGCAGCCGAGACAGGTCGGCAGGAAGCCATTGATACCCTGATTGCCGCAGGTGCGGACGTCAACTCTCGAACCACAGACGGGAGGACGCCCCTCCACTGTGCAGCCGAGAACGGCCAGCGGAAAGCCATTGATGCCCTTATTGCCAGAGGTGCGAACGTCAACGCTCGAACCGAGGAAGGAGATACGGCCCTAAAAAGGGCCAGCGACAATAAAAAGTTAAGTCTCTCAATGATCAAGAG
The DNA here is from genome assembly GCF_049310205.1 of Endozoicomonas sp. ALC013. Taxonomy (NCBI): domain Bacteria; kingdom Pseudomonadati; phylum Pseudomonadota; class Gammaproteobacteria; order Oceanospirillales; family Endozoicomonadaceae; genus Endozoicomonas; species Endozoicomonas sp. ALC013. Next base: position 47,551 of record NZ_JBLYNS010000003.1, read on the forward strand.
TTTTGCTAATGCTGGATTTGATGTTAATGCACCGTGTAATTATTTAGGTTCAACAATGCTTGTGTGTGCCGCTGAGGCTTGTGATTGGGGGTTCGTCGACGAATTGATGGCCAAAGGTGCTGATATTAACGCCCCCAGGAATATAAAGACTAAATATACGCCCCTCCACTTTGCAGCCGAGCAAGGCCAGCAGGAAGCCATTGATGCTCTGATTACCAGAGGTGCGAACGTCAACGCTCGAACCGAGAAAGGAGATACGGCCCTAAAAAAGGCCAGTGAAAATAAAAAGTTAAGTATCTCAATGATCAAAAGTTTTGCTAATGCTGGATTTGATGTTAATGCACCATGTAATCATTTTGGTTCAACAATGCTTGCGTGTGCCGCTGAGGCTTGTGATTGGGAGTTCGTCGACAAATTGAAGGCCAAAGGTGCTGATATTAATGCCCCCAGAAATATAAAGACTAAATATACGCCCCTCCACTTTGCAGCCGAGCAAGGCCAGCAGGAAGCCATTAATGCTCTGATTACCAGAGGTGCGGACGTCAACGCTCAAACCACTGACGGGAGGACGCCCCTCCACTTTGCAGCCGCTCAAGGCCAGCAGCAAGCAATTGATGCTCTGATTGCCAACGGTGCCAACGTCAACGCTCGAACCGAGAAAGGAGATACGGCCCTAAAAAGGGCCAGCGACAATGAAAAGATAGATATCCCAATGATCAAGAGTTTTGCTAATGCTGGATTTGATGTTAATGCACCATGTAGTAATTCAGGTTCAACAATGCTTGCGTGTGCCGCTGCAGCTTGTGATTGGGTGTTCGTTGACAAATTGTTGGACAAAGGTGCTGACATTAATGCCCCCAAGAATATAAATACTCAATATACGCCCCTCCACTTTGCAGCCGAGAAAGGCCAGCCGGATGCCATTTATGAACTGATTGCCAGAAAAGCGGACGTCGATGCTCGAACCAAAAATGGGTTTACGCCCCTCCACTATGCAGCCGCTCAAGGCCAGCCAGAAGCCATTGATGCCCTTATTGCCGCAGGTGCGGACGTCAACGCTCGAACCAAAAACGGGTTTACGCCCCTCCACTATGCAGCCGCTCGAGGTCAGCAGGAAGCCATTGATGCTCTGATTGCCGCAGGTGCGGACGTCAGCGCTCGAACCAAAGACGGGGTTACACCCCTAAAAAGGGCCAGCGACAATAAAAAGATAAATGTCCCAATGATCAAGAGTTTTGTTAATGCTGGATTTGATGTTAATGCACCATGTAATAATTTAGGTTCAACAGTGCTTGCGTGTGCCGCTGCGGCCTGTGATTGGGAGCTCGTCGACAAATTGGTGGCCAAAGGTACTGATATTAATGCCGGGGATATAAGTAAATATACGCCCCTCCACTATGCAGCCGAGAAAGGCCAGCAGAAAGCCATTTATGCTCTGATTGCCAAAGGTGCGTACGTCGACGCTCGAACCAAAAACGGGGCTACGCCCCTCCACTATGCAGCCGGGAAAGGCCAGCTGGAGGCCATTTGTGCTCTGATTGCCGAAGGAGCAGACGTCAGAGCTCGAACCAAAGACGGGTTTACGCCCCTCAAATATGCAACCCAGCAACGTCAGCAGGCAGCCGTTGATGCCCTGATTGCCTACGCTGCAAAGCTCAAGAAGAGAACCACCGGTGCTCATGTCCGAAAAAAAACAGTAAGACAATGCTAAAAATCACTGCAAAAACAGCAGTAACGCAACCATTTAATGGAAGCCCCTGATAACAGAGGCCTTTTGAGGGTGGGGGATCAGGAAGTCATATCGTCAAAGAACTTCTTGACGCCATCAAAGAAGGACTGCTTTTTAGGCGACTGGTGACCGGCACCTTCTTTTTTGAAGGTGTCATCCAGCTCCTTGAGCAACTCTTTCTGACGCTCCGTCAGTTTCACCGGAGTCTCAACCACAACCCGGCACATCAGATCTCCGGCACTGCCACCACGGACCGGGACAACACCCTTGCCACGCAGACGGAACAGTTTACCCGTCTGGGTTTCCGCTGGAATCTTCAGCTTCACCCGGCCTTCCAGGGTGGGGACTTCCAGTTCACCGCCCAGTGCTGCATCCACAAATGTGATGGGTACTTCGCAGTAGAGGTGTTTGCCGTCACGCTGGAAGATCGGATGATCAGCAACACTGACCTGAACGTACAGGTCTCCGGCTGGTCCACCATTCACACCCGCTTCGCCTTCACCGGCCAGACGGATACGGTCGCCGGTATCAACACCGGGAGGAATCTTGACGGAGAGGGTCTTGTATTCCTGAACGCGGCCTTCACCGTGACAGACGTTACAGGGGTCCTTAATCATCTTGCCTGTGCCGCGACAGTCAGGGCAGGTTTGCTGCACAGAGAAAAAGCCCTGCTGCATACGCACCTGACCAATACCGCCACAGGTTGTACAGCTGACAGGCTGAGTGCCTTTTTTTGCGCCGGAGCCATCACACCCGGTACAGCTCACCAGTGTCGGAATACGGATTTTCTTGCTAACGCCGCGAACGGCTTCTTCAAGGCTGAGTTCCAGTTGATAGCGGAGATCGGCACCACGCTGGACGGAACTGCGGCTGCGACCACCGCCAGCACCGAAAATGTCACCAAAGACATCGCCGAAAATATCGCCGAAATTACCACCGGCAAAACCGCCAGCACCGCCCATGCCACCCATGTTCGGGTCAACACCGGCGTGGCCGTACTGATCGTAGGCCGCTTTTTTCTCGCTGTCGGAAAGAATTTCAAAGGCTTCGTTGATTTCCTTGAAGCTCTCTTCCGCTGCTTTATCACCCGGGTTACGGTCGGGGTGATATTTCATGGCCATACGACGATAGGCCTTTTTTATGTCCTTGTCTGAAGCGCTCCTTTCTACACCCAGCACTTCGTAGTAGTCGCGTTTTGACATCAGAAAAACCCTGAGCTACCTGCATTCACCAGTCGAGCATGAAAACACAGAGCTAACTGGATTCATGGTCAAGTCTGACAAAGCCATCATTTTGATATATACGACAACGCGGGAATGAATCCCGCGTTGTGACCTTATCATCAGTCATTGATGATCGAGTTGGTCTTACTTCTTGTCATCTTTTACTTCTTCAAACTCAGCGTCAACGGCGTCGTCAGCTGCATCCGCCTTTTGGTCGGCACCGGCATCAGCCTGGGCTTCGCCCTGCTGCTGAGCTTCAGCATACATCTTCTGGGCCAGACCGGCAGAGGCTTCAGACAGTGCCTTGGTCTTGGCTTCGATCTCTTCCTTATCGTCACCTTTGACCGCGGCTTCAACGTCTTCGATCGCCTTGGTGATGGCCGCCTTCTCTTCTTCAGTGGCCTTGTCACCGGCTTCTTCCAGCGTCTTGCGGGTTGCGTGCGCCAGACTGTCAGCCTGGTTACGGGCCGCCGCCAGCTCTTCGAACTTCTTGTCGTCTGCTGCGTTGGCTTCAGCATCCTTGACCATTTGATCGATCTCTTCGTCCGACAGACCGGAAGATGCCTTGATCACAATAGACTGTTCTTTGCCAGTTGCCTTGTCTTTTGCCGAAACATTCAAAATACCGTTGGCATCCAGGTCGAAGCTGACTTCGATCTGTGGCATGCCGCGAGGTGCTGGCGGAATGTCTGCCAGGTCGAAACGGCCAAGGGACTTGTTGTGAGTCGCCTGCTTGCGCTCACCTTGCAACACGTGAATGGTGACTGCGCCCTGGTTGTCGTCGGCCGTAGAGAACACCTGGGACTTTTTGGTCGGGATGGTGGTGTTCTTTTCGATCAGTGGCGTCATTACGCCGCCCATGGTTTCGATACCCAGGGTCAGCGGAGTAACGTCCAGCAGCAGAACGTCTTTGACGTCACCGGCCAGAACCGCAGCCTGGATGGAAGCACCCATGGCCACCGCTTCGTCAGGGTTAACGTCCTTGCGAGGCTCTTTACCAAAGAACTCGGCCACTTTCTGCTGAACCAGTGGCATACGGGTCTGACCACCCACCAGGATAACTTCGTCGATGTCAGACAGGTCCAGGTCAGAGTCCTTGACCGCGATGCGGCATGGCTCCAGAGAACGGGCAACCAGGTCTTCTACCAGGGATTCCAGCTTGGCACGGCTGACTTTAACGTTCAGGTGCTTGGGACCGGTGGCATCGGCAGTGATGTAAGGCAGGTTGACGTCTGTCTGCTGAGTAGAAGACAGTTCAATCTTGGCTTTCTCAGCGGCTTCTTTCAGACGCTGCATGGCCAGTGGGTCGCCTTTCAGGTCGATGCCCTGGTCTTTTTTGAATTCGTCGGCAAGGTATTCGATCAGGCGCAGGTCGAAGTCTTCACCACCCAGGAAGGTGTCACCGTTGGTGGCCAGTACTTCAAACTGGTGCTCGCCATCTACGTCAGCGATCTCGATGATGGATACGTCGAAAGTACCGCCACCCAGGTCATAAACGGCGATGGTCTGGTCGCCTTTTTTCTTGTCCATGCCGTAAGCCAGCGCCGCAGCGGTTGGCTCGTTGATGATCCGCTTGACCTCCAGACCCGCGATACGGCCTGCGTCTTTGGTAGCCTGACGCTGGGAATCGTTGAAGTAGGCAGGAACGGTAATAACCGCTTCAGTTACTGACTCGCCCAGATAGTCTTCAGCGGTTTTCTTCATCTTCTTCAGGATTTCGGCAGAGATCTGAGGCGGTGCTTTCTTGTCACTTTTAACCTCAACCCATGCATCGCCGTTGTCCGCTTCGATGATTTTGTACGGAACCATCTTGATGTCTTTTTGAACGACGTCGTCTTTAAAGCGACGGCCGATCAGACGCTTGATGGCGAACAGGGTGTTGTCGGGGTTGGTAACCGCCTGGCGCTTGGCTGGCTGGCCTACCAGAATCTCACCGTCGTCGGTGTAGGCGATGATGGAAGGGGTGGTACGTGCGCCTTCAGCGTTTTCGATGACTTTGGATTTATCGCCGTCCAGGATCGCCACACAGGAGTTGGTGGTACCCAGGTCAATACCAATGATTCTGCCTTTACTCATTTTGAGTCTCTCCATTGCCCGTAATCAGGGCGGAAAACTTTGAAATCTTTGTTCGCTGCCCAATGCTTTCAACCGATGTTGAGTCTGGTGAAACAGCGTTTAGGTGGTGATTACCACGATCTTGGTTTGCTATATGGGAGCGGTCTTTGCTTTTTCAAGGGGCTCTTGCAAGATTCTCGATCAGCCTCCCGGAGCCCCTCTTTGGTTAAGCCGCTTTGGAAACCACCACCATGGCCGGACGGATAACACGACCGTGCAGTGTGTAGCCTTTTTGGAAGACATTCATCACGGTGTTGGGTTCCATATCCGGGTTGGGCACCATGGAAATGGCCTGATGGAAGTTCGGGTCGAACGGCTGGCCTTCAGGGTTAACCTGCTCAACACTGAATTTTGCCAGGGCATCCAGCAGCTGCTTGTGGGTCAGGCGCATGCCTTCGAGCATGGTCTCGTGCTGACCTTCACCCTGTTCTGCGCTTTCAATACCTTTTTCCAGGCTCTCAACCACAGGGATCAGTTCGTTGACGAACTTCTCCAGGGCAAATTTGTGGGCTTTTTCAACGTCCTGCTCTGCGCGGCGCTTGGTGTTCATGGCTTCGGCATGAGCGCGCAGCGCCTGGTCTTTAGCCTGGGCTAGCTGCTCTTCGAGTTCTTCGATTCGTCTGGCGCTATCGTCGTTGGCCTGCTCTTCGGCTTGATCTTCTGAATCAGCCGCCTCTTCCAGAATCGGGTCAACGGCTGCCTCAGCGTCAGCAGAAATTTCAGTTTCGTTGGCTTCAGGTTGCTCGGCCTGATCTTCTGCTTTGGTGTTTTCTACAGTCATTCCAACGTTTCTCCGGATGTCAATCCAGCCTGAAATGCTGGCTGGAACGTGTCTTCGTGTTATGGGCCGTATTGCTTCCGTAGGGCCCCGGCAAAAGTAAATATTAAGTGATAGCCTAATATGGGGTTCATGGCAGCTTATTCAAGGGGAAATTTGCTTTACCAATTCGGGTTTTAAGTTTACTGTATAAATAAACAGTAACCCGATATGCAATTGGGATCGTGAGAGCTGCCATGCTGAACCAAATTTCCATCAGCAACTATGCCATCGTTGACCACCTTAACCTGGACATCAATCCCGGGATGACCGCCATCACCGGGGAAACCGGTGCCGGTAAATCCATTATGCTGGATGCCCTCGGGCTGGCCCTGGGAGGCCGGGCGGGCAGCGACTGTGTGCGTGATGGCGCTGATCGGGCCGATATCCGCGCCTGCTTTGACCTTCAGCGCATACCTGCCGCAATAGAGTGGTTGCAGGAGCGAGATTATGACGGTGAGCATGCTGGCGGTTCCGAATCCTCGGCGAACGAATGTATTTTGCGCCGGGTGGTTACCCGTGAAGGTCGCTCCCGGGGCTATATCAATGGTATCCCGGTCACACTTGCCGAGTTGAAGGGGCTGGGGGAGCTGTTAATCGATATTCACAGCCAGCATGCCCACCAATCATTGTTGAAAAAGAGCAATCACGCTGAGCTGCTGGATGAGTTTTCCGGCTCGCTGGCGCTGTCCCGGGAAGTAGCGGATATGGCCGCAGATTACCGCCAGACCTCTGCGCAATTGCATGCTTTATTGTCCGATCAGCAGGACCGGGAAGAGCGGGTTCAATTGCTGAGTTATCAGTTGCATGAGTTGGAGCAGTTAAACCTTCAGCCCGGGGAGGTTGAGCAGTTGGAGCAGGAGCATCGCCACCAATCCCAGGCCGGTGCAACCTTATCGGCCTGCCATCAGATCACCCGGGTTTGTACCAGTGATGATGGTGATAATTTGCTGCAGCAGCTCTCTTTTTGCCTGCACCGCCTCAGTGAACTGCAGCTTGAGCATGCCGCCATCAATAACTCTCTGGAGATGCTGTCATCCGCGCAGATTCAGGTGGAGGAAGCGGTTGGCGAGCTGAATCATTTTATTGATCACTTTGATGCCGATCCGCAAAGGGCCCGGGAAATCGAAGACCGGCTCAGTGCTATTTTTGATCTGGCCCGCAAACACCGTATCCAGCCGGAAGCGTTGCTGGAAAAACAACAGCAGATCAGCGAAGAGCTGGAAAAAGTTCAGTGTCATGATGAACAGGTCGCCGACCTTGAACTGTCCCTGGAACAGCAGCAGAAAAAACACAATCAGTTAGCCGAAAAACTGTCTGCCAGACGTAGGGCCGCTGCGCGCAAACTGGAACAACAGGTGTCTGAACGCATTGCCTTGCTGGGTATGCCCAAAGGTAAGTTCTGTGTCGAGCTGACAGACATTCCTGATCGCACGGTTGCCTCTCAGGGCTTTGAATTCATCGAGTTTCTGGTGACCACCAACCCGGGGCAACCTCCGCGCGCCCTGGCCAAAGTGGCTTCCGGTGGAGAGCTTTCCCGTATCAGTCTGGCCATTCAGGTGATTATTGCACAAACCACATCAACGCCAACGCTGGTGTTTGATGAGGTGGATGTCGGTATTGGCGGCGGCACAGCAGAAATTGTGGGCAGTATGTTGAGAGAAGTGGGTAAAAAAGGGCAGGTGCTGTGTGTTACCCATCAGCCCCAGGTGGCATCCCAGGCCCATCAGCATCTGCACGTTAGTAAAAAAGTCAGTCGTAAGGCGTCCAGCACCCGTATTCTCGAGCTGGATGGTGAACATCGCGTACACGAAATTGCCCGAATGCTGGGAGGTGTTGAGCTGACCGCACCAACATTGAGTCATGCCCAGGAGATGCTGTTTCAGGCTCAGGTGCAAGCCGTATAAATGCTTCCGGTAAAGTTGCTTTAAATGAATTAAAGCAACCTCACAGGTTTGGATGTGGCGGAGTTAATGAAAATTTTTACCTGGTTTGCCACCTTTTTTGTCTGCTTCATTATCTGATTCTGATTCTGGTTCTGTCTCTGCATCAGCCTTTGTCTTTGCTTCAGGGTCGAGCTGAACCTCAATATCAATTTCAAAATCACCTTCCACGGGCTCAAGGGCTACGATTGGAAAGGTTGAGTGTCTGAGTTTTTCATATTCGAACCACTCGCAGCAGTAACTATAAGTACCATCCTCCATCGGGTATTCATAGGTAACGCAAAGTACTGGGCCACCGGCTCTCAGGCGGACGAGTTGACCGATTTTTGCTCTTATTTCCATATCTTTGAATCCTTATGCAAGTTTGATAGTTTTTTTAATAGACATTGTTTAATCATATTAGTTCCATCGTTTATTCTTGAATGAGTATTAGTGATAGTTTTTACCCTTATCGCCCTCTTCTGCTTCCGCTTCTGTATCTACTTCTGCTTCTGCTTCTATTTCCACTTCGGTGCCGGGCTGACCCTTAATACTGGCTTCAAACTCACCTTCCACCGGTTCAAGGGCTACGATTGGAAAGGTGTAATCTCTCAGTCTGTCATCTTCAAACCACTGGCAGGTATAGCTATAAGATCCATCAGCCATAGGGTATTCGCACGTAACACACAGTACGGGACCACCGGCTCGTAAGCGGACAAGTTGACCGATTCTGGCTCTTATTTCCATTTGCTTGATTCCTTTTGATTGAAAGTCTTTATATAGACATTTTTTTATTATGTTAGTTCCATCGTTTTGCTCTTGACGGAGTTTTTGATTGGATAGTTACGTTTAACTATCTGGTTTGGCACAAAAATCAAGGGATCAATTACGAAACGAATGTTGATCTATCCGTTCTGATTAATTTCACTAACCAATTGAAGAAAAAATGAATTCCCCCTCGGCAGAAGCAGAGGGGGCAAGTGATCTCACAGGTTAGAGGTTAACTCTTGTTTTTTTCTTTTTTAATGCTGCTTATTTTTTCTTCTTTGGACGTACATAGATCACCAGATTGTGATCCACAATTTCAAAGCCGTGCTTTTCAGCAATGGCGTACTGACGTTTCTCGATTTCTTCGTCAATAAACTCGATAACGTCTCCGCTCTCCATGCAAACCATATGATCATGGTGCCCCCCGCGGGCGAGCTCAAACACGGAATGACCGCCATCAAAGTTATGGCGAACCACTAAACCGGCACTCTCAAACTGGGTCAGTACCCGGTAGACGGTGGCCAAACCCACATCCTCTTCAGCTTCAAGCAGAGCCTTGTAGACATCTTCCGCCGACATATGCTTCTCTTCGGCACCTTCAAGGATCTGCAGAATCTTCACACGAGGCAGGGTGACTTTTAGTCCTGCTTTGCGTAACTCTTGATTTTCCAACACGTTTCCCTAACCCTTTGCAAGATAATCCTGCTATTATCACATTTTCGTGCAGCTTTTTCATTTTGCTCTGCGAGCAGGCTGCTAGTCATTTTTGAGCAAGATAGTGGAAGTCTGAAACCGATGCCAAAAACCACGATCGCCCTGGCCGCCGCACTTTTCTCAGCCACCCTTCTGACAGGGTGCGCCAGCTCCACGGACAGTGGTTCGAAGCTTATCAGTTTCCCCGGTGCCTATAAAATTGATATTCAGCAGGGAAATGTCATTACCCGGGAGATGGTTGACCAGCTCCGTCCGGGCATGACCCGAGCCCAGGTCCAGTATGTCATGGGTACGCCTTTGATCGAGGATACGTTTAACAGCAATCGCTGGGATTACATCTACAGCTTGCAGCCCGGTGGTAAGAGCCGTGAGCAGAAGACGGTTACGCTGTTTTTCGTAAACGATCAACTTCATTCCATTCAAGGTGACCTGGTACCCGGTAGTAATCAGCAGTAATCACTGCTGATACCATTCCTGAAGAACATCATCCTCAGTTATTACTGTACAGAATTCTTCTGTTTCGCCTGTTCAGCCCTGCGTTTGCGAACCTCTTTCGGGTCGGCAATCAAGGGGCGGTAAATCTCAACCCGTTCGCCTTCTTTCAGTGCCTGTTCTGCGGGCTTTAACACGGCCTTGCCAAAGATGCCCAGTTTCGCCTCGGCCAGATTAATCTCCGGAAAGTAATCAACAATGCCTGATTCCCTGGCCGCTTCCAGAACTGTAGTTCCCTCTTTGACCTTCAGTGCGATAATTTTCTGCTCATGGGCTCTTGCATAGGCCACTTCTACGTGGATAGTGGGTTCATCCATTAACATCTTAGCCATAAATCTGCTTCGCTCTTTTGCCAAAGGCATCGACCATGGCATTCATCATGTGGCCAATCAGACCACCCAGTGTTGCCTGAGTCAGCTTATTGCTCATCTCAAACTCCAGCTCAAGGGAGACCTTGCAGCCATCCTCAGCCAGGGGCTGAAATGTCCAGATACCGGATAAGTGTTTAAATGGCCCTTCCAGCAGTTGCATCTCAATAGACCTCCCGGGAATCATTTGGTTCCTTGTGGAAAAGCTATGATGCAATCCGGCCTTGCCAACTTCCAGGGTGGCTTCCAACTGTGCGCCTTCCTGACGGTCAATACGACCACCGGCACACCCCGGCAGAAATTCTGCATACGACTCAATATCGCTGACCAGATCATACATCTGTTCAGCGGAATACATGACCAGTGCGGAACGGGAAATCCTTGGCATACAAAGCGCCTTTCATAAAAAAAGGCCGGATAGAATAACCTATTCCGGCCCTTGGATTAATAGACAGTGTCAGGGGCTGTTGAGATCTAGAACAGCGCGGTAATCAACACCGTCAATACACACAGCGGCACGATCACACGGATCATGGCACGCCACAGGTTGAATACTCCCACGCTCAGGCCCAGCTCATGCACCAAGGTTGAACGCTTCATTATCCAGCCAGCGAAGATGGAGACCAGCAGACCACCCACAGGCAGCAGGATATTGCTGGTGAAGTAATCCAGCAGGTCGAAGAAGTTCTTCCCGAACAGCGTGAAGGTCAGGTCACCACTCATGGAGAACACGGTGCCCAGGCCAACAAACCAGATGGCAGCACAGAGAATCACCGTCGCGACGGTACGGCTCAGTGGTGTGCGCTCGATCAGCCAGGCCAGTGCCGGTTCAACCAGGGAGATAGCCGAACTCAGCGCAGCAATACCCACCAGAACAAAGAACAGGAAGCCAAACAGCTCACCCATCGGCATGTGCACAAAGGCGGCCGTCAGGGAGACAAACAGCAGGCCGGGTCCGGCAGAGGGCTCCAGACCATAGGCAAATACGATCGGGAAGACAATCAGGCCGGAGATAATTGCCATCAGGGTATCCAGAGCGGCAACGTTAATGGCGGTTCTTGGAATGGAGTTATTGGCGGGCATATAAGCGCCGTAAGCCATCAGGCAGCACATGCCCAGACTCAGGGTAAAGAACGCCTGACCCAGTGCAGCAACAAACGCTTCACCGGTAACTTTGGAGAAATCCACGGAGAACATAAAGTCAAAACCGCGCATAAACTGTCCGGTTTCCAGCATGCTGTAGCCCAGCATGATCAGCAGCAAGGCGAACAGGGCGGGCATCATCACCTGCAGGCCTTTCTCAAGACCTTTATGGATACCTCGGGCGGTAATCACCAGGGTGATCACCATAAAGACGGTGTGCCAGAAGATCTGACGTGGTGCCGATGACACCAGCCCACCAAAAGCATCACCCACCTGATCGGTGTTCATGCCGCTGAAGGCCCCGGTCACAATGTCCCAGGCATAAGAAAGGGACCAGCCAGCGATGACACTGTAGAAAGAGAGAATCAGGAAGCCCGCCAGCATACCCATCCAGCCGATAATGCCCCACAGTTTGCTGGCCCCCAGGTCACTGGTCAGCTTGCGAATGGCATTCAGGGGGCTCAGGCGGGTATGACGGCCAATGGCCGTTTCTGCCATCAATAGAGGTACACCCATAACGGCGATGCACAGCAGATAAAGCATAACGAAGGCACCACCGCCATATTGCCCGGCGATGTATGGAAATTTCCAGATATTACCCAGGCCGATGGCAGAGCCGGCGGCGGCCAGCATGAAGGTCCAGCGGTTGGCCCAGGTTTTTTTCGATGTCGTTGGATTTTGTCCGGACATGAGTTCCCCAATGAGTCGAATTATTTTACTCAGAGGCTGTTTGAAAGGCAGGTAAGGTCTAACAACACAGAATAATTCTTATGGATAAGATACAGCTGCGACCATCTTTATCAATAAGGCCGGTTGTCAAAAACCAGAACAGCAACGCTGCATTTCAGACGGCTTCTTGCTTCTTGAACAATTGCCACGCGAGATTTTCACGGGAACAACACAATCCCGGTAAACCTCCAAGCCGAACAATCAGCTATAAAGACTACCTCAGATGAAACAGCATGCTGATGGAAGAGCGGAGAAGATCACACAGGTTGGTCGCTATTGTACCGGTCAGGCACTTCATCTCAACCGTTTTTTCCGTCTAATTGGTTAAAATAGAGTTTTTTGAATATTAAGGTTATTAAATGCAGAAATATTCACTATGCTAAACCTTCGTTGATCCGGTGCTATTGTCGAAACCCGTCCGGATCCCGCAGAATTAGTGACTTTACATTTAGCTGCTCCTATAATCCGCGCCATGGCAAAAAGTTCAAAGAAAGGCAAACAGGGCGACTCATCCATCGTCGTCAACAAGAAAGCCCGTCACGATTTTCATATCGACGAGACTTTCGAAGCAGGCATTTCCCTCGCCGGTTGGGAAGTGAAAAGCCTCCGGCAGGGCAAAGTCCAGCTGGTGGACAGTTACGTCCTGCTCAAAGATGGCGAAGCCTGGTTGATTGGTGCCCAGATCACACCGCTGATCACCGCGTCCACCCATGTTGTGGCAGACCCTCTGCGTGACCGTAAACTGCTGCTGCACCGCAGAGAACTGGCTAACCTGTTCTCGGTAACCCAGCAAAAAGGCCACGCCTGCATCGCCACCAAACTCTACTGGAAAGGCCATCTGATCAAATGCCAGATTGCCCTTGCCCGGGGTAAAAAAGAGTTTGATAAGCGTGCAGCCACTAAAGAGCGTGAGTGGAATATTGAAAAGCAGCGGGTTATGCACCGCGGCTGATAACCCCTGGCACACGGTTTCACTGTGTGCCGCTTACTCCTTTTTCTTAATGCAATTCACCTGGCTATTGAATTCGGGACTTGTTTCTGAGCAGTGCCTGTACAGTGAATAAAAACAGCTGGCGATGGGTTTCCCGGCTCAGTACTTCATACAGAAGGTGCCTATAGTCTTTCTCAGGAAAATTTAACGACAATGGTATTTTTTGCAGTGTAAAAATACTTATGTACTAAACACAGTTGCATTTGCTATCCACTTTTGGCATAAATACGACAGAGTTTTGTTACTGGGGGCGATCAGGATTCGACGACGGTTACGAAACCCAAGGTGCATGTCGAGGGCGTAGCGGCTCTCGTAAATCAAAACGCTACAAACGTATAGTTGCTAACGATAATAGCTTCAACGGAGCAATGGCTGCCTAATAACAGCTTTCTCCCGATCACTCTGTCTTGTCTGTTGGGTGGAAATTGATCGTTACCGAAAATAGAATCGCCACATCGGTCTTCCTGGAACCGGTGGGTTAAATCCACAGGATCGCGCAGTGTCACCCTGACCGTTGGGTCGTTCTGCGTTAACTTAATAACGGAAACTAAGCATGTAGAGCCGAAGGCGTAGAGCTGGCGGACGCGGGTTCAAGTCCCGCCGCCTCCACCAACCACCAAAACTGACTCAGGCCGACACAGGCAGAGTCAGACAGATTAAAGGGCGTAAATTCAAAAGTTTACGCCCTTTTTCTTTTTGGGAATTTTTGTTTCTGATGAAGAACTCGCATTACACGAATATCTTTACCATCCACCCAGTATGAAACAATCATGGATACTTCCGGAATGATCAGCAATCTGCCACGGATGCCTTCACGCTGAACCCCCATAAGCGGTTGTTCTAATAAGTTTTCAACTTCCGTTTCAATGATCAGATCAGTCTTTTCTGCGGCTTCAGGATTAAAATCATAAAGAAACTCAAAGATCTTTTCCCGATCATTCAGAGACTCTTCTTCCCATAAAACCATCACTGACTGCCTCTGTTGCGAATTTTTGCTTTGCGCTTAGCCATCTCGTCTTTGGCTTTATCGTGTTCAACAAAATCCGCTGCTCCAGAGTCCAGTTTCTCAAATGCCTGGTTGACTTGTTGGGTTAGCCATTGATCGTGGGAGGATAACTTACGCTGTTTTTCGGCCAGTTGCTCAGTAAACTCCCGGCATGCATCACTGATAGTGCGCCCCTGACTTTCAGCCATTTTTTGAGCCAGGCGTTTTGTTTCCTCATCGACTCGAAATTGTATTCTTGTTTCCATCATGGTTCCCTTATTGCTGTGTGTACAAATGTTAGCACAATGTAGAGAGGCTCACAAAAAACGAGTTAGGTGATTTGGCTATATCAGCATGGAACACGGTAAATCCAATTAGCCCCTCAAACGCCCCTCGTTTGGAAATTCAAAAATTATATGCAGAAAAAATAAGGGCTTATTTAGTCGATTAGTCGATGTATTCCTGATAGGGGTTGAAAGGCAGGCGAACTCTCTGCAAAACTCGCTGGTCTTCGACTTATGACTATAATGCTGGACAGACGAAAAGCCTGTGACCAGACGTCGGCATAAATGCAACAATGCTATGCAAAGAAAACCAACCACGGGCAGTGGTTGAGGCACCGGTAACCGGCCATCAATTTGTTCTGCCTTTGGGATCAAACATCCATAACTAAATCATGGTACTGACTACTAATGAATAACAGTAACTCCCCCGCCAAACCAACCATGGATTATGCCCAATTGCTGGAAGCCCTGAATCAGGCCAGCACCTTTGATCTGTTCCGGCTGAATGCCATGATTGATCGTGAGCTAGAGTCGTCAGAGCGTATTGGCCGGATCAAGGCGGCGCTGACCGTTGGACAAAAGCTGAGCTACTTTGATCGAAACAGCAACTCGCTGCGTGACTGCGAGGTGTTGCAGCTTAGGCAAAAGCGGGCACTGGTACTGGATTTTTCTGATGGCAAACGCTGGACGGTGCCCTACTACATGCTCAATCTTGAAGGTGCCGATGCCCGCGTTAATCATGAAGCTCAACAAGGCCTGAGTCGCCATGCCATTGCTGTGGGAGATCTGCTGGGTTTTAAAGATAAGCATGGGGAAGAACATTTTGGTCATGTCCTTCGTCTGAATACTAAATCAGTCTCCCTGCAGGTGGCTGAAAGACAATGGCGGGTCGCTTATTCTCTGCTCTACCGTGTTCTGGATGGGCAGGGTGACCAGGAAGGGGAGCTGTTGATTGACGGTGAGAGGGCAGATCAAAGCGGTGATGCTGTCCAGGGTTCATTGCTTGAGCTCTGATAAAATGACAATCAATCTGCCTGTAAAACGCTAAGACTGAGAACAGTATTTAGTGAAGAAACCAGATGATTGAACGACACGCTGGAATACTTCGCTGAGAACCTTGATCCGCTGACCGAGCAATTGCAAAAAGGAGCGGTATTTTACATACCTCGAACCATTTTTTTAATTTTCCTCAATCCCCTGATGAGCGTATATATGGTTTGCTGATGCATTCTGAATAATCTACCGGGTTTGTCCAGCCAGCTGATGAATTAACCGTGCTGCCAGTCGGGCCGTGTGTGCATCGATATCATGTTTCGGGCAGGTTTCAGCGATATCAAAGAGTTTCAGCTTGCCGCAATGTTTGATGATATCCAGCAAAGGTTCGACAACCTCCGGTGGAATGCCTCTGGCAGCGGGTGCGCTGACGCCGGGGGCCAGGGCGGCAGGGAAGGCGTCAATGTCGATGGTCAGATAAATATGATCCACCCGGTCGATAAACTGTTGGAGATCTTGCTGTAACGATGGCAGGTTCAGCAATGTCATTTCTTTATCGAGTCGATAGGCGACACCCAGCTGATCAGCTCGATTAAAAAGCGCCTGAGTGTTACTGCTTGCACTGATGCCAAAACAAAGGTAGTTAAACGGGATACGGTGCTCTCGGGCGTATTCAGAAGCCTGCCAGAATGGCGTTCCTGAGCTGGGACCCGCTTCGGGTAAACGGAGGTCAAAGTGGGCATCAAAATTGATAATGCCGACATTGATCGGGTCTTTACCCTGCCTCTGTTTTTCCAGATGCATCATCAGTCCCTGGTAAGAAGCCCAGCCAATTTCATGGCCTCCTCCCAAACCAATCACTAATTGATCATTGTCTAATAGTTGGCACATCTGCCCGGCATAGTCCTGTTGTGCCTGTTCAAGGTTGGTGCCATGGCAGTGAAGGTTGCCTGCATCCCAAACCGGGGCAGTGCGATTCCAGGGAAGGTTGGTCAGTGCCTGTCGAATATGGTCGGGCCCTTTGGCGGCCCCGGGTCGGCCCTGATTTCTCCGGACGCCTTCATCAGACTCAAACCCCAGTAAAGCAGCTCCTGGTTCGCCCCCCGGTGCATAAGGGCGAACTTTCTGGTGCCAGCGCTGTGCAGCCTGTGGATCGGTTTCCTGATCGATGCGGCCAGACCAGGAGAATGGTGGGTTTCTGGAGATGGTTGATTGCACAATTTGGCCACTTTTTATGATCAGGGAAGGGGAGATGCCCGTGAGCCCGGCCGCCAGAGAGGCTGGATGGCTGACAGGCCAGAGTAACAGGTCGGCATCCAGTCCTGCTCTGATTCGGCCAGTTTTTTCTTGCAGACCCAGTGCCTGTGCCGCATGGCGGGTACAACCGGCCAGTGCCTCGGAAGGCGTCATACGAAACAGGGTACAGGCCATATTCATCATCAGTCGTATAGATGCGAAAGGGGAGGTACCAGGGTTCAGATCGCTAGCAATGGCAATGGGAACGCCAGCTTTTCTTAATGCTTCAATAGGTGGCAACTTGGTTTCCCGAAGAAAGTAGAAGGCTCCCGGCAACAGAGTGGCTACCGTGTTGCTGTTTTTTAACGCTTCAATACCGGACTGGCTGAGGTATTCCAGATGGTCCACGGATAGCGCCTGATATTTTACCGCCAGTTGGGTGCCGCCGCTGTCAGAGAGTTGCTCGCCATGGAGTTTGATGTTCATCCCATGGGCTTTGGCTGCTTTAAATACCCGTTCAGTCTGTTCCGGTGAAAAAGCAATGTTTTCACAGAACACATCCACGGCATCGGCCAACTGTTCTCTGGCCACCGCAGGCATCATTTCAGTGCAAACGTGTTCAATGTAATCGTCAGCCCGGTTTTTGTATTCCGGCGGCAAAGCGTGGGCACCCAGAAAAGTTCGAACGACAGTGACAGGGTACTCACTGGCCAACAGACTTGCGGCCCGGAGCATTTTGGTTTCGGTTTCCGTATCCAGGCCGTAGCCGGATTTGATTTCCAGTGTGGTCACCCCTTCAGCCAGTAATGCCTCAAGTCGTGGGCGGGAGTCGTCAACCAGTTCTTCAACCGTGGCTGCCCGGGTGGCTTTGACGGTGGAGAGAATGCCACCTCCCTGTTTGGCGATGGTTTCATAGCTGACGCCTTCAAGCCGCTGTTCAAACTCTCTGGAGCGGTCGCCGGCATAGACCAGGTGGGTGTGGCAGTCGATCAGGCCGGGTGTTAGCCAGTGTCCTTGTCCATCGATGGTCTCTTTCGCATTGCTACCTGGCGGTAATTCTGACTCTGCTCCTGCCCAGGCAATCTTGCCGTCCTGCACCAGCACGGCACCCTGGCTGACGCTGTGATAGGGGCAGGTGGCAGTGCGGGCCGGGTCCATGGTGGCAAGGTGAATATTCCGAATGAATAGGTCACAGGCGGTCAGTGATGGATCAGCGTTACTGTTGTTCATGGTGTTAGGCCGTTATTGGTTGACTGAATGATGAGCCACAGCTTCAGGAGTAATCAGCATTTGTTGTCTCCTTTAGATAATGCATGAACGTCAAAATAAATACTTGCCAGAAAAGTTCAAACGATACTCGATTAATGAAGTAATCGGTTCCCATATCCATTCTTGGGAAAAGAGCCGTGTGAAATTATCTTCTGAGTAAGGCGGCGATCATATTACCAAGTGCAATGCCAAGGAGTACTTCCACAATCAGGGCAAGAATAGCGTCCACTTCCTGCCTCAACAACTCACTGGCCATTCTGGGGAAGTCAACGGGGTTATTGTTGTTGGGTCGGATAAAAGCGACTCCGATCAACAGATCAAGAAATTTTGCAAAGGAAAAGAAGGAGCGTAACTCCATAGCCAGTGAAAGTATTCTGGCATTGTCCTCGAAGGTAATCGAGTTATAAGCAAATAACGTCGATAAAGAAATTGCGACAATACTCCGACGAGACAATACCCTGTCTATAATGCTCCAGTCACCTGCCCTGTCTACTTCAAAGGGAAAATATGCATGTCGGCATAAAGGGCAGTTCAGTTTTCGCTCTCCCCACTGGACGATGCATGAGCGTCCAAAAGTATGTCCACAACTCATTAAAGCCCGATAGTGTGTGGGAACATCATCATATTCTCCCAGACAAATACTGCACTGATCACTGGTAACGTTGTTCACTCTAACCTCGAGAAAATCCTTGAATTTTTTAGCGAAATCGTACAATTTGCATTATCTTGTTGTATATACAACTATATACAATAAGATAATATAATCAAACTCAGGATCCCCGGGATCGCCGGAACGTCTGAAAAGCTCCAATTGGCACAAATAAATTATGAATCAGAGCCTGTTACCCCGTTATCAGCAGATTAAGCACTATATTCTTGACAAGATTGAGTGCGGTGAGTGGACAGAATCCCGCAAGGTGCCTTCTGAGAATGAGCTCTGCCAGCAATTTTCGGTAAGTCGGATGACCGCCAGGAAGGCGCTGCAGGAGCTGACGGCATCGGGCGTACTGATGCGCCAGCAAGGGTTGGGTACGTTTGTGGCTCCTATCGAGCCACAGTCGTCAATACTGACGGTAAAAAATATTGCCGACGAGATCAGGGGGCGAGGGCATGGTTACAGCAACCGGGTATTGCTTCTGTCTGAAGAACAGGCGTCCGAGGCCATTGCGGTTTCCCTTGAGTTACCGGAGTCAGCGAGCGTTTTTCATTCCATTATTATTCACTACGAAAATGGCCTGCCACTGCAATGGGAAGAACGTCATATTAACCCGCGGTTTGCTCCGGATTACCTGAAACAGGATTTTTCAAGGGAAACGCCCAATGTTTATCTGACCGGGGTTGCAGCGCTTACAGAAGCGACACATGTCGTGGAAGCAGTATTGCCTTCAAAAGAAGTGGCCGAAGCTCTGGCTATGGAAGCCGGTGCTCCCTGTCTGAGAATCACGAGAAGAAGCTGGTGTCGGCACGGTGTCGTCAGTCTGGCCAGGCTGATGCACCCCGGTGACCGATACCGCCTGGGAGACCATTTACAGTTTTCCTGATGACCTGCCGACAAGTCGGATCACAGGAGTAACACCGACAGCCTCCCGGGGCAATAACAACGATTGTGCAGGTGACAGTTCCACAATAAAGCAGCGTAACGTAGAGGACGGTGAATATGGCAAGTGAACAGGAGAAGATGCTTATAGCCGGTGGTAAAGAACCCGTTGGTAAAACCGGCAGTAAAGGCCATCAGCGATTTGATCCGGACCGAATCATTCGGGCTCCCAGAGGTTCTGAGCTGAATACCTGCAGCTGGCAGGTTGAAGCCCCTCTGCGTATGTTGATGAATAATCTGGATCCGGAGGTGGCAGAGCATCCTGAACAGCTGGTGGTTTATGGCGGTATTGGCCGGGCTGCCCGGGATTGGGCTTGCTACGACCAGATAGTGGCCACTCTGCAACGTCTGCAAACCGATGAAACATTGCTGGTTCAGTCCGGAAAACCGGTCGGGGTATTCAAGACCCACCCCGGTGCTCCCCGGGTGTTGATTGCCAACTCGAACATTGTGCCTTATTGGGCAAACTGGGAGTACTTCCATGAGTTGGATAAACAAGGGCTGATGATGTATGGCCAGATGACCGCAGGCTCATGGATCTACATTGGTTCCCAGGGCATTGTGCAGGGTACCTACGAAACCTTTGTGGCCATGGCCAAAACCCACTTCCAGGGGGATGCTTCGGGCAAGTGGATTCTCACCGGTGGTCTTGGCGGCATGGGGGGGGCACAGCCTCTGGCTGCGACCATGGCCGGTTTTTCCATGCTGGCCTGTGAAGTGGATGAGTCCCGAATCGACTTTCGCCTGAAAACCCGTTACCTGGATAAAAAAGCGGCGACGCTGGATGAAGCGCTGGCGATGATTGAACAGGCCAAATCGGCAGGCAAGGCGATTTCGGTGGGCTTGCTGGCGAATGCGGCGGATATATTCCCCGAGCTGGTTGAACGCAATATTACGCCGGATGTGGTGACGGATCAGACATCAGCCCATGACCCATTGAA
The DNA here is from genome assembly GCF_049310205.1 of Endozoicomonas sp. ALC013. Lineage (NCBI taxonomy): Bacteria > Pseudomonadati > Pseudomonadota > Gammaproteobacteria > Oceanospirillales > Endozoicomonadaceae > Endozoicomonas > Endozoicomonas sp. ALC013. The sequence goes on from NZ_JBLYNS010000003.1 coordinate 67,867, forward strand.
TGGCTATTTGCCCAAAGGGTGGACATTGTCTCAGGCCTGCGAACGTCGTCAGGCGGATGAAGCGGCGGTTACCCGTGCTGCACGAGAATCTATGGCTGTGCAGGTGAGGGCCATGCTGGAGCTGCAGAAGCGGGGGGCGGCAACTGTTGATTACGGCAACAATATAAGACAGATGGCGAAAGAGGTCGGGGTTGAAAACGCGTTTGACTTCCCCGGTTTTGTGCCCGCTTATATTCGTCCACTCTTTTGCCAGGGTATTGGTCCTTTCCGCTGGGCAGCCCTGTCCGGTGACCCTGAAGATATCTACAAGACTGACCAGAAAGTCAAAGAGCTGATTCCCGACGATGCACACCTTCATAACTGGCTGGATATGGCCAGAGAGCGCATCGCTTTCCAGGGTCTGCCAGCCCGCATCTGCTGGGTGGGTTTGCAAGACCGGGCCCGCCTTGGGCAGGCCTTTAACGATATGGTGGCCAGTGGTGAGCTGAGTGCGCCAGTGGTGATTGGTCGTGATCATCTGGATTCAGGCTCGGTTGCCAGCCCTAACCGGGAAACCGAAGGGATGCAGGATGGCAGTGACGCTGTCTCTGACTGGCCGCTGCTGAATGCCCTGTTGAACACTGCCTCGGGGGCAACCTGGGTGAGTCTCCATCATGGTGGTGGTGTAGGGATTGGTTACAGTCAGCATTCCGGTGTGGTGATTGTCGCGGATGGTACCGATGAAGCCCGGGAAAAATTGGGCAGAGTGCTGTGGAATGACCCGGGAACCGGGGTCATGCGCCATGCCGATGCAGGGTATGACATTGCCCGTGAGTGCGCACAGGACAATAGTCTGGACCTGCCCATGCAGTCGGGAGGGCAAAGGTATGAATGAGTTAGTGATTTACCCCGGAAAATTATCGCTGAGTGACCTGCACAGGGTTAGTCGTCACGAGGTTCAGATCAAGCTGACCCCGGACTGTTATGAAGCCATTCATAAAAGTGTGGCCTGCGTGAATCATGCGCTGGCAGAAAATCGGGTTGTGTATGGTATCAATACCGGTTTTGGTCTGCTGGCCAATACCCGGATTCCGGATCAGGAGCTGGAGGATTTGCAAAGGAGTATCGTGCTTTCTCATTCGACAGGTGTCGGACAATTTATGGATGAAAGCACTGTCCGCCTGATGATGGTATTAAAAATCAACAGCCTTGCCCGGGGATTGTCGGGAGTGAGGCTGGAATTGATTGAAGCACTGATTCAACTGATTAACCTGGGGGTTTACCCCTGTGTCCCCGAGAAGGGGTCAGTCGGGGCCAGTGGTGATCTTGCGCCACTGGCTCACATGAGCTGTTTATTGCTGGGTGAAGGTCATGCCCTGGTGGATGGTCAGCAGTTGACGGCCATGGAAGCCCTGACCTACGCCGGTATGGAGCCCATGAAGCTGGCACCGAAGGAAGGACTGGCACTGTTGAATGGTACCCAGGCCAGTACGGCCTTTGCCTTGCAGGGACTGTTTGGTGCGGAAGATTTAATGGCATCAGCCATCATCGCCGGGAGCCTCTCCATTGAAGCAGCCATGGCCAGCCGTCGTCCTTTTGATCCTCGCATTCACGAGGCGCGGGGGTTGCAAGGGCAAATTGATATTGCTCATGCCTACCGCACCATGCTGGATCACAGTGACATTGAGCAGGCACACATAGATTGTGACAAGGTTCAGGATCCCTACTCACTGAGATGCCAGCCCCAGGTGATGGGAGCCTGTCTGGAGCAGGTGCGTTATGCCGCCGGCCTGCTTGCAGTGGAAGCCAATGGCGTTACCGATAACCCCCTGGTCTTTGCTGAACAGAATGAAATACTTTCCGGTGGCAACTTTCACGCCGAGCCAACCGGCATGGCTGCCGAAGCATTGGCTCTGGCCATTGCAGAAATCGGTGCCATCAGTGAACGCCGCATTGCATTGCTGGTGGATCAACACCTGAGCGGATTGCCACCATTTCTGGTGAAGAACAGTGGCGTCAATTCCGGGTTTATGATTGCCCATAACACGGCGGCTGCTCTGGCCAGTGAAAATCGTTGCCTCTGTCATCCTTCGGTTGCCGATAGTCTGCCCACTTCTGCCAACCAGGAAGACCATGTCTCCATGGCAACTTATGGTGCCCGTCGTTTACGGGAGATGAACAGTAATACGGCGTCTATTGTGGGTATCGAATTGCTGGCGGCGGCACAGGGAGTGGATATGAGGAAACCCTGCAAAACCTCGGAAACGTTGCAGCGGGTGATGAAAACAGTGAGAAAGGATATACCGTTTTATGATCAGGACCGGTATTTCTTTCCTGATATCCAGAAGGCATCCGAGCTGGTGGCCAGTGGTGAGTTGAGCGTTTATATGCCAGCAGAGCTGCTGCCAAGTCACTCTTAGTTTGTGCAGGTGGCTAAATGCTCAACATCTGGTTAACCCATTCACGAGTCGGCTCCCTTCGGGGATCGACCTGTGCACGAAACCAATTTGCGTTATCTATGTCTATTTTGGAGTTTTTGTTCTGGAACTTGTCAAAACACATGAATAGTTAATTAATCCTTACCTGTCTCGCAACAAGCTTTGTTGACAACAGCCCCTTGAAGAGAAAGGTTTCTTCGCTTACGCCATGCTCATACTCAACTTCATAAAGCAGCGTAAATGGTAGCCCGTCATTGCTGCCCAGCCAGTCGCTAAAACTGGAAAACCAGCCAACATATTGATGACTTTTATAATTGCCCAGCTCTTTCGCTAATAGCGGCCTGTAGGTTTCCCGGTGCTGGCCGGTGGTGGTAATCCAGTGATCTTTGGTTCGGATAATCAGTGCAGACTTATCGGTTGAGAGACTGTTGATATCCAAGTTTGAGAAATAGCTGTCAACTTTCTGCTGATAAAAGAACTGCAGACTGATAAAGCCAGTGATAAAGGCTGACAGAGCAATGATGAATGCAATACCAATCCGTGCCAGCCATGAGCCTAATTGGTTATTTACCAGGGTTTTATTTTGCATAGCCATGCCTTTTTGAACCGTTCTTGAATAAATAGCGTCATTACTTTGGCTATCGGACGAATGGCAAAAAAAAGTAGCTGATCTGTCAAAAGAAGCATGGCTGGGATTACTGCACGATAAGCGGTATGGATGGTTTCACTCTATAAAAAGCCGTGTTTAGTGGTTTTATTATTCTAATCAACGGGATATGTCGTATTTATGGTGAATTTGCCCTGTCGGCAAAACGACCTGCAGGGTTTTGCTGCCACCGGGTTTGTGAGTAGGTAGCCCTGCACCATTACTGCACTTAACTATCCTGTTTAAAGGGCTGCAGGACGGTGCCGACAGATTGAGCAATGGACTTCAGCGCGCTGTCAAAAAACTCATTGGTCGAGGAAAAAATTATGAAAACAAGGATGTCGGAAATCCGTAAGATGTCGGGTTTTACCCTGATTGAATTGATGATCGTTGTGGCGATCATTGGTATTTTGGCATCGGTAGCGATTCCACAGTATCAAGCGTATACCAGGAACTCAACGGCTCAGGCAGCACTGAGCGAAGTGAAAGCATTTCAGACAGCTGTAGCGATTTGCGCACAGACAGCTACCATTCAATCCTGTCAACCTGGAGCTGCTGGTAGCGGTGTACCCTCGGTGGATGGCACCAGAGTGTCCACTGGTAAATATATAAACAATACTTATGCAGAGCTGATAGTGACGCCAGGGAGTTCATTTGATGAACAAACTCTGATTTTCCAGTCGGATGCTACCGGTGGTAACTGGAAGATGTCTTGCCAAAATGGTGGAGATACAACGGCAAATAATCTTTGTGCTACGGATGCCGTTGCGAAGTCCAAGCAATGGAGCGGTAAATCTGACGGTACTTTTGGAGAATAACGCTTGCCTCGTTGCTTCGTTCCCACGCTCTGCGTGGGAATGCCAACCGCAAACACCGGTAGCTCCCGCTCTCAAACAAGCCCCAAGGCTTGAAAGCAATTCAACACAAACTCTATAAAAACAACGGCTGAACATTCGGCCAGCATTGGTATGCATTCCCACGCAGAGCATAGTAATGAGACTCTTGGGGGGATACTGTGCTTTTACCCGGTTTCCCGACTACCAAGCTTATCCAGAAACTCAATCAACTCTCTAACTTGCTTCCTGTTCACATAGTCCTGTAAATCTTCCATCCGTTTACTGCCAATCGTTGGGCACTTATCTGAAATCTGCCGGGATAACAATCCTCGTAAATCCGTTATACACCCAGCCAACTCGCGGGCATTGCTTTTCCCGATGCCTGGAATACTCAGCGCACGGATCTGTTGCTCCAGGCTTTTCGGCCGTCGAATGGATTCGAAATATTGCTGGATATCCTGCGGATGCACCCCTGCCGATTGCAGTGAATGGGGTGTCAGCTGCAGAATGTCCACCATTGTCTGGATTGTTCCCGTTTGAACCCATTGATGAATAGCTGGCTTGCTGATAGCTGCAATATCAAGCCCCTGCTTACCGGTTAGCCATATCAGGCGAGCGACAAACTGTTGTTCACAACCCGGTGTCATAGAGAGGCAGGTAAAAGGCGTATAGCGGCTTGTATCCGGGAGTTTCGGGCTTACCCTGTTTGCCGGACGAAACAACACCTTACCAAAGACCGTTATGGCACTCCCTTTGAGCTTGATACTGATTTGATCCCCCACGGCAATCGCTTTCTTTTCCAGATTCTGAACAGTGCCCAGTGAAAGGGTTGAGAGGGTTCTGTTTTTGAATAGTACGGGCTTAATATGAACCACGGGTGTGATATTGCCGGTTCGCCCAATGGTAAATTCAATCGCCTCCACTTTTGATGTGGTGGTTGCTGGTGGAAACTTCCATGCCATGGCCCAGGCTGGTGTATCACCTGTCCAGCCCAGCTGCTTTTTGAAAGTTTTGCTGTCGGCCTTAATCACAATTCCATCCATTAAAAATACGGGTTTTTTGATGGTTGCGTAATGCTCAAGGCGCTGTTTGATTTCAGGGTAGGATGTTGTTTTGTGGGTATGCTCCAGGGTCAGAGGAAAGCCCATGCCCGCTAAAGCGGTTATTGACTGTAAACCGCTATTAAACGGGCTGTTTACCCACTGCCATGGGAAAAAATCAAAGGCTTTTACGGCTTCTGTGTCTGGATCAGACCGATTGAGCTGACCGGCAACCAGGTGTCGGGCACTGGCATACGGCTTAAGAATTAATGGAGAAATAATATCAAGCCGTGCGAATAGCTCTCCATGAAGAATGAGTTGGTTTATTTCATCATTAACCAGTGTTTTTGGGATCAGTGGCATCTGCCGGATATGATTTAGGATATCGACTCCAGCTTCGCCATTTCCCCGGGTGGAAGCTTGAATTAACAGCCCGTTTTTATAGACCAGCTCAACCGCAACGCCATCAATCTTCGGCTGTACCAAAACACCACTGTCAGCTATTCGCTGTAAAAAGCGTTTTACTTCTTCTGCAGACTGCGCTTTCTTCAAGCTGCCCATTGGAGCCTGATGGTGAATTGTGTATTTATTGTGAGGAGTTTGGTTAAGGGATTTCTCTGTTGCAATGGAAGGGAAGCACGCTTGCCAGTATTTCAGCCTGGCAAGCAAGTCGTCGTATTCACCATCGCTGATAATCGGGGCGTTCTGGTTGAAGTACAGTTCATCATGGTAAGCCACTTCATCCGATAGACTGCTGATCTGCTCAGTGGCTTCTCCCTGATCCCACTGTGGGCAGTCATCTGCCCACGCTGGTAGAAGAAAGATTATCCACAGGAGCGATATTGTTTTTTTCATGCTTCGATTAAAGCATGAAAAGGCGAGTGGTACCCCTTCTTTTAGCTTTTCAGCAGCCCCAAAGCTGGTTAACTGTGATAACCGTTTGGATTCGCCGACTGCCAGCGCCAGCTATCAGACACCATATCTTCCAACCCTTTTTCCGCTTTCCAGCCCAGTTCACTCAAGGCTTTGTCCGGATTGGCATAACAGGCGGCAATATCACCGGAGCGTCTCGGGGCGATCTGGTAAGGGACTGGCTGTCGTGATGCCTGTTCAAAAGCGGTGACCATTTCCAGCACGCTGTAGCCTTTACCAACCCCCAGGTTCCAGGCATGGATTCCCTCAGTTTTCTGCAGCTTTTCGATAGCACGCACGTGGCCAATAGCGAGGTCAACCACATGGATATAGTCCCTGACTCCGGTTCCGTCGTGGGTTGGGTAGTCGTTACCGAAGACACTGAGCTTGTCCAGCTTGCCAATGGCAACCTGAGAGATATAAGGCATCAGGTTGTTGGGAATATCATTCGGGTCTTCACCGATTCTACCGGAAGGGTGAGCACCAACCGGGTTAAAGTAGCGCAGCAAGGCAATTCGCCAGCTATTGTCCGACACCTGAAGGTCCTGAAGGATTTCTTCTATCATCAACTTCGAACGACCATAAGGGTTGGTGGCCGAGGTCGGGAAGTCCTCGCTGATGGGGAGGCTGGCAGGGTCGCCATACACCGTGGCAGAAGAGCTGAACACCAGGGTTTTGACCTTGGCCTGGTTCATGGCTTCCAGCAACACCAGTGTTCCATGCACATTGTTATCGTAGTAAGCCAGGGGCATGGAGACGGATTCGCCAACGGCTTTCAGACCGGCAAAATGAATAACAGAGGATATCTCATGGTTGCTGAACAGTGAGTGCAACAGCTCATGGTCGCGAATATCCCCTTTGACAAACTCCAGTGTCTTACCAGTGATCTCCTGAACCCGCTTCAGAGATTCCTGACTGCTGTTACTGAGGTTATCCAGAACAATGATGTCATAACCATCGTTGAGCAGTTCGACGCAAGTGTGGCTGCCAATATAGCCAGCGCCCCCGGTTACCAGAATTTTTTTGTTCATAGTGTTGTTGCTCAAGGCTGCCTCCGTGTGTTTTAAAGCTGCTCGATGATCCGCATGGACAGATCCACAGACTGGCAGTCTTTGGTTAGTGTGCCAATAGAGATAAAGTCGACTCCGGTTTCGGCAATGGGCACCAGCGTTTGATCATTAATACCACCGGAGGCTTCCAGTTTCGGCGCTTTTCCGGAGAGTTCCCGGTTCAACCGGACGGTTTCGGCCAGCTGGGCCAGCGGGAAGTTATCGAGCATGATGATATCGGCTCCAGCCTCTCGGGCAATATTGAATTCTTCCATGCTTTCCACTTCGATCTCTACCGGTTTGCCGGGGGCGATTTCGTGAGCTTTGCCGACCGCTTGAGCAATGCCGCCACAGGCGGCAATATGATTTTCCTTAATTAAAAAGGCATCAAAGAGTCCGATTCGGTGGTTGTGGCAGCCTCCGGCAGCGACGGCGTATTTCTGGGCAACCCGCAGGCCCGGCAGGGTCTTGCGGGTATCCAGCAATTTGACGCTGGTATTACTGACCAGACTAGCATAGCGCTGGCAGCGGGTTGCGGTGCCAGAGAGGGTCTGCAGAAAATTCATCGCGGCCCTTTCGCCGGTCAGAAGGCTTTGGGCAGAACCTTTCAGGACTACCAGCACCCGGTTCGGCTCAACCCGTTCACCTTCATCTATATGCCATTCCAGCTGGACATTGGGATCAATCTGGCGGAAGACCTCGTCAAACCAGGGGCGTCCACAGATGATGGCATGGTTTCGACAGATAATTCTGGCGACAGATTGTTGGATTTTTGGAATCAGGGATGCCGTAATGTCTCCGGAACCTATATCTTCAGCCAATGCCTGACGAACATTGGTTTCTACGGCACCGTGAAGCTGGTCTCGCACAACCGGGCTCAGGTTTTCAGGCAGTGTATAGGATACTTTCATGGTCATTCCGGAGGTTACTGGTGTTCTTTGGCGAGGATTATATACATAAAGGAGAAGCCGTTGCAGGCTGGCCTGTTTTGACGCCGACAGCGCTGAGCCGATCCATCAGTTGGTGATGGCCGTTGACGGTGACTCCCAGGGAATTGGCCTGTTGGATCAGAAAATCGTTGATATAGGCAAGTTCCGTGGCTCTTCCCTTACGTGCGTCCTGGCAGGTTGATGATAGATTGCTGGCAGTGATCTGGCAGACACCGTACACGCTGTCTTTAAGTGCGGTGGCTGGAATCCCCAGCGCCTCCAGAACCTCGCTGGTCTCAATAATTAATTGATTCAGCCAGACCTGCTTTTCACCATTATCCAGCAGCTCGCCATTACGGCAGTCGAACAATGCCGTGAGGCCGTTGATACAACTGTTAATGGCCAGCTTTTCCCATAACTTCTGCTCAATGAAATCGCAGTGGTTGACCTTTAATCTGAAATTGTCGCAAAGCTCATGAAAGCCCTGTTCGGATCGTTGCTGATTGCGGAGAAGGCCAATCCAGGTCTGACCCTGGCCAGCGTGATGTACCTCAAAAGGGGCTGACAGATAAGCTCCATCGGTACTGGAGCCTGCCCAAATCGATTGTGTTGGTAAAGCGTCCCTGATGGTCTGCTGGCTCCCCATGCCATTTTGCAGCAACAGTATTTGGCAGTTATCCGCCAGATGTGGCTTTACGCTGTTCAGTGCAGACAGTGAGTCCTGCGCCTTGGTGCAGACAATCAGACGGTTGATGGTGCTGTCGATGGTTTCTGGCGAGACGATATCGACAGCAAATCGAGAGGTCTGGTCTGGCGTTGATAACTTAAGTGAAATGCGTTTCTTGTTAAATTGCTGATAACTGCTTTCTCTCAGGATCAGTCGGGGGCTTTCCCCCTTATGGAAAAGGCTGGCAGCCCAAAGGCAACCGATGCTGCCTGCGCCCAGAATATACCAGGGATCATTGTCCATTAATCTCTAAAGTCCATCAGCGAATGAAGATACGCCGAGTCTACCATTTGCTGCCTATACTCAAACAGCTGGTGTTTTACAGCTTTTCTAAACAAGAGTGGGAGATAGACAATGAGTCATACCTATAAAATGACTGAACTGGTAGGCAGCTCAACGGTCAGTAGTGATGATGCTATTCAAAATGCCATCGCCGCCGCTGGCATGACCCTGGAGCATATGGGCTGGTTTGAAGTGGTGGAGCAACGAGGCCATATCGAGGATGGCAAAATTGCCCATTGGCAGGTGACGGTAAAAATTGGCTTCAGGCTTAAGGGCAAAGATCAGTAGTTTCCGTCAAAAGGATCTGATCCTGCATATTCACCTGAACCTTGTCACTGGTGTATTGATTTTCTCCATGGTCTTTCCAATACAATCATGGATACAATAGTTGTTAATTGTTTCTTTCGATTTCTCAAGGAGATCATTCGCTATGCCTTCATTTGACATTGTCTCTGAAGTGGATATGCATGAGCTGGCCAACGCTGTTGACCAGGCAAACCGTGAACTGACTACCCGCTTTGACTTTCGGGGCGTTGCTGCCAGCTTTGAGAAAAGTGGCGAAAAACAGATCGTTATGACCACCGATGCCGACTTTCAGCTGGTTCAAATGGTAGAAATGTTGAAAACCAAGATGGTCAAACGGGGTATTGATGTTAAATGCCTTGAAGTAAAAGACCACTACGGTTCTGGCAAACAGGTCAAGCAGGAAGTGGTGGTTCGGCAGGGGCTGGAAAAGGATATTGCCAAAAAGATCGTGAAAATGATCAAGGATGCCAAGCTGAAGGTTCAGGCCGCCATCCAGGGCGATCAGGTTCGGGTGACCGGCAAGAAAAGGGACGATTTGCAGACTGTGATTGCCTTTTTGCGGGAAGCCGATCTGGACATGCCGTTGCAGTACAATAATTTCAGAGATTGATTGACTGTTTGTGACACAGAAAACCGTTTTCATTGGATGATGGAAACGGTTTTTTATTTCTCGGCTAAGCTGATATCTTCTTTTTTAAAATAGAACGTCTATTACAAGAAGCATGGCGCTGTAGAATTTCATATTTGCGATGGAGCATATTGCATGGGGCTGGCAGCAGATTCTTCGAAGAATTGGGGTGACGCTTGGAAAAGCTTTTTTAATCGTCGGGTGATTGCACTTCTTTTTCTTGGTTTTTCAGCAGGCCTGCCCATTCTGTTGATTTTCAGTAGCCTTTCCCTCTGGCTTCGTGAGGCTGGGGTAGAACGCAGTGCTGTCACTTTTTTCAGCTGGGCAGCGTTAGGTTATTCCTTCAAGTTTGTCTGGGCACCGCTGGTTGACCGCATTCCACTGCCGGTTCTGCATGATTTGCTTGGGCGTCGTCGGTCATGGTTATTGTTATCCCAGGCCTCGGTTATTGCCGCGCTGTTGTTTATGGCGGCCCATAACCCTGCTGAAGGTCTGTTCTGGATAGCCTGTGGTGCGGTAATGCTTGGCTTTTCCTCGGCCACACAGGATATCGTTATTGATGCCTATCGAATAGAAGCGGCGGATGATGACCTGCAGGCCATGATGTCCTCTGCTTACATTGCCGGGTATCGAGTGGGTATGCTGGTGGCCGGTGCTGGCACCCTGGCACTGGCCAGCTGGTTTACCATGACGGACGAAGGCAATTACGACTATCTGGCCTGGGCCTGGGCCTATCGCTGTATGGCCGTGTTTATGCTGATTGGGGTGGTTACCACTCTGATGGTTGCTGAGCCGGATGTTGATCGTACTTCCGAGTCGGTACACAGCACTGTTGATTATCTTCGCTTTCTGTTGCTCTTTGCCCTGGCGGCGACCGTATTTGTTATCTCTTTTACTCCGCTGGCTGATGCCTTTGGTGCTCTGAAAACCTTTTTGGTGGAGACCGGGCTGTCTACGCCCATCGCCGGATTTCTGGCCGGTGCCGGTCGATTTGCAGGCAGTGTGGCAGCTGCTGGGGTTACAGCCTGGTTGCTGGTGAAAGTTCATCTGGCACCCAGAGCAATGGTAAAGGAAACTTACATCGCACCTTTTGCTGACTTCTTTGAGCGTTATGGCAAAGTAGCTATCTATATATTGCTATTGGTAGGTACCTACCGTATTGCTGATATTGTTATGGGTACCATATCTAATGTGTTCTACAACGATATGGGCTACACCAAAGAGCAAATCGCTACCATTACCAAAACCTTTGGCTTGGTCATGACCATTGCCGGTGGCTTTTTGGGCGGAGTGTTAGCCATTCGCTTCGGTGTGTTGCGAATTCTCTGGGTAGGTGCATTGCTGGCGGCATTGTCGAATGTGCTGTTTGCGTTTCTGGCCAATCTTGATCCATCCAGCCTCTATTTAAGCCTGGTGATTGCGGCAGATAATCTCAGTGGTGGCATGTCGTCCGCCGCGTTTATTGCCTTTTTATCCAGCCTGACCAACCGGGCCTTTACGGCCATGCAGTACGCTATTTTCAGTTCGCTGATGACGTTGCTGCCCAAGCTGTTGGCCGGTTATTCAGGCACCTTTGTGGATTCCCTGGATTATCCGGTCTTCTTTATTGGCTCAGCGCTGCTGGGGCTGCCGGTTTTATGGTTAGTGTCGTATGTAGGGCGATTGCTGGAACGTCATGAGGCGGTAACTAAAACGTATTCTGAAGAGGGTAGCTGTTCCTGAGACAGAGAGTGTGTTGCAAAAGGCTATTCAGCCTTTTGCAACATCCTGTTAATGGGTTTCAGCCGGTGTGTCGTTTGATGAGTCCAGGAGTTCGGCAATCAGTCTCTGCCGCCAAAATTCCCGGGTTCCGTCGTTGGGTAGTTTGTTCAGTGTATCCTGACAGATGTGAACCATCGCCTTGAGAATATTTTCTTCCGGATAATTCAGGTTTTCCAGCTGGCGAATAATTTCGACGGCCAGGGCAATATCTTCCGACGCTCCATCCATGTATTTACTCTCCATGCCATTGATGCGCTTTCAGGTTGATTTTTCCGGATGAAATTGTCACTCCCTCCTGCTCCAAACGTTGTTTTTGCTGGCTGTATCGACTCGACCCATCAGGGAATGAAATCTGACCTTTGCCGTTAATAACCCGGTGCCAGGGAAGGTCGGTCCCGGCGGGCAGCTGTTTCAGGATATTGCCCACAACGCGCGCATAACCGGGGGCTCCTGCCATATCTGCCAGTTGGCCATAGGTTACCACACAGCCTTTCGGAATCCTGCTGATCAGATACCATATTTCCGAAGGGGTAAAGGGGGCGGTCAATGTTGGTTCTCCACGATACTTTCTATGATGATCGCCATGATACTCTTCATCATAAGATCGACCACAAATAATAGATGTCAGGATATTTTAAAAGTTTGGAATGGGAAAGGAAATTGTGGAGCCTGTCGTATTTATGAATTTTACAGGTGGATAACCTGTTCTGGAGAATTCCTTTTATGTTGCTCCAAAGGAGCCTTCGCTGTTTATCAAGGCTGCTGGGAATATTCTGTCTGTTTTCTATCAGTATGACATGGGCTGATACCGTCTGGATGAACAATGGCGATGTGTTGTCTGGCGACATTGTCAAGCTGGATTCTGGCAAGCTGAGTTTACAAACAAAGTATGCAGGAACTATTGAACTGGATTGGCGCTATGTCACGGCCCTGGACTCGGATAAAACATTCTGGGTCAGCCTGATTGGTGAAGAGAAGGCCAGATTGCGGCGGTTTGAAGGCCAGCAGACAGGCGTTACGGTTATTGATGAGAGTGGTCGAAAGCGCTCTTTCTCAGCAGTATGGCCGGTTGCCGCTATCCATATTGAAAAGCCGGTGATTGCCGATACCTGGGCGCTGGGAGGTAAGCTGGTGGCCACGCTGGACAGCAAATCCGGCAACGATGATGAGTTGTTGGTTGGTGTTGAAGGCAAGCTCAATATTGATGATCAGTGGAATAAAAATGCTTTTTACTGGGATATTGAAGTGGAAGATGATGACGGTATTAAAAGCTCTGAGTGGCAGGTTGGCTATTCATACAGCCGTTACCTGGATGAGCACTGGTTTGTGCAGGGAGCCGCAGAACAGGAATATGATTCGGAAGACGATCTGAGAACCCGTACATCAGTGGGTGGTGCCTTGGGCTATCGTTTTTGGGAAACCGCTGAAAGGGCGTTGAAAACCAGTGGGGGTATCAGTCAGCTCTGGGAAGACTATATTACCAATGAATCGCAGCGGGATTATGCCCTGACCTGGATCTTTAACTACCGAACACGACTCATGAATAACTGGGAATATTTTGCCAACAGCCGAACGTTCTTCCGGCTAAAACAGTCTACGACACTGGTTAATGTCAATCAGGGGTTAAACATTGGACTGACCGATCGCATTACCTGGAATCTGACGCATATTGTTGATTACGACAGTGACCCGGTGGATAAGACCAGAAATGTCGACAGCCGAATCAAAATGGGGATTGGTTACCAATGGTGAGGTCCGGAGCGCGGCAGGTGGGTGCATACTGGCAGTCGTCCTCTTGTGGGCATAAAAAACCGGGTTCTTATCAGGCAGCGCCGGAATGGGTACTGCCTTGAGGGTGGGAAAGCCGGTTTCTGTTGCTCAGGCTGCTCAGTAAGTTGCTTCTCTTCACGCTGTTCTTGTAAAGCCCGCATAGTGGTTTCCAGCCAGTTGGCTGCACGATAGAGCAGCGAGTGTCTGGTTAAATTGTCAGAGTGTTGATGTTCAAGGGGAAAAATCAGGGTTTTTCTGACTTTCATTGCTACCGGGTACTTTTTCAGAATTACTTCTGTTAATAGCGGCAGAAGGGCGTTTTGATTGATGACAGATTACGGTTTTTTTACCCTCTCGCCTTTGGCAATGTACAGGCTCCTAAGGCTCCCGGAAGTAAAGAGGTGCTGCCTATACAGTAAGCAGACACTCCAAAACCTCGGGCTGGTAAAAGACGGGATCGTCAATCGGGCATAGTACGTGATAATGGGGTCATAAACCAGAGACTGAGACGCTTTCAACCACTTCTTCACTGAGAGGCGTCATTTCAGCGTAGGCTTTTCTATCCCGTTGTGATGTCGGACAGGGTTGATTTCCGTGTGAACAGAAAACACAGCAATCACCTTCCTGTGGGGTAATCAGTTTCTGGCAGTTTCTGCATTCGTAAAGGTAAACACAGGCATCCTGAGGCATGGTTTCAACCGCATGGTGAAGACAGTCCGGGCAGGTGATGATGGACGTAGATACAAGAGTTTTTGCGCTTAAGGTATAGTTTTTACTGGACATACTCTTTCTCCTGGCACTTCTTGTGCCGTTCGTTGCATTTTTTCTCTTTGGGCATAGGATAGAGTTATCGGCCTCCGTGTTGGTTTATTGACAATGAATACGTAAAACAAGGTGCACTGTCGTTTTTTGACGAACAAACACGTAACAAAAGCACCTCTTTTCAAACTACCCTATCTGACTTTTTATAAAAAGAGCGGCATGAATCAGGCCAGTTATGATGTAAGCATAAAAGGGGAATATGACCGTTTACTGACAGCCATAAAAAAAACCGGACATTTCTGTCCGGCTTTGTATGGGAAGAATTAAACGAACTTAGTCGTTTTCAGCCTGAATCGCAGTCAGGGCAATGGTGTAAACGATATCGTCAACCAGGGCACCACGGGAAAGGTCATTAACTGGCTTGTTAAGACCCTGAAGCATTGGACCGACACTGATAACGTCTGCACTGCGTTGTACCGCTTTGTAGGTAGTATTACCTGTGTTGAGATCAGGGAAGATAAACACGGTCGCACGACCCGCGACGTTACTGCCGGGAGCTTTGCTCTGGGCTACCGACTCAACGGAGGCAGCATCGTACTGCAGAGGGCCATCGATAATCAGGTCCGGACGTTTGGCTTTAACGATTTCAGTGGCCTCGCGCACTTTCTCTACATCAGCACCGATGCCAGAGGTCCCGGTGCTGTAGCTGATCATCGCAATGCGTGGCTCAATACCGAACGCAGTGGCTGAGTCGGCGCTCTGAATGGCGATATTGGCCAGCTGTTCTGCATCCGGGTTTGGATTAACGGCACAGTCGCCGTATACCAGAACCTGGTCAGGCAGTAGCATGAAGAAGACGGAGGAAACCAGTCCGCCAGCATCTTTTTTCGTCTTGACCAGCTGGAACGCCGGACGGATGGTGTTGGCGGTGGTGTGTACTGCACCAGAAACCAGACCATCTACCTCGTTCAGAGCCAGCATCATGGTGCCGAGTACTACAGTATCTTCCAGCTGAGCTTCCGCCATCGGGGCGGTAAGGCCTTTGTTCTTGCGCAGCTCAACCATCGGGTCAACATAACGGGTGCGGATGCTCTCAGGTTCCATGATGATCAGGCCATCCGGCAGTGTGATGCCGTTGTCTTTAGCGACCTGTTCAATAACGCTGCGCTGCCCGAGAAGGATACACTGGGCGATACCACGCTCCTGACAGATAACGGCAGCCTGAATGGTGCGTGGCTCATCGCCTTCTGGCAGAACAATACGCTTATTGGCACCCAGGGCTCTCTGAACCAGTTGGTAACGGAAGGCCGGGGGGGAGAGTCTGCGCTCTGCCAGGGCAGAGCATTGTTGCTTCAGCCACTCGGTGTTCAGGTTGGCAGCGATGGTATCCATAACCAGTTCAACACGAGCAGCGTCGTCAACCGGCAATTCGTTATGGCGACGATCCAACAGGGTTGCCGTGGTGTAAGAGTCTTCCCCGGTGAGCATGACAGGAAGACCTGTACCGATGGCCTTGCTGCACAGTTCCATCACGGGTTTGGAGGGAGTGATACCGCTGGTCAGCAGAAGACCCGCCAGGGGAACACCGTTCAGGGCCGCCATGCAGGTGGCCAGAATGATGTCATCACGGTCGCCCGGAGTAATCACCAGATTACCTGGCTTCAGGTGATGAATCATATTGGTGGGCGTTCTGGCGCTCAGGGTGTAAGAAGTCACCCGACGGGTATCCATCTCACCGGCATTGATGATGTCTGCTTTCAGGTGCTCGGCAATATCCATGGTTCTTGGGGAGGCCAGGTTATTGTCAAACGGAATATAGCCCAGCGGCTGGAATGGCTTGCGGGCAAATTCTGGCAGGCTCTGGAAATGGCCGTCTTTATTCAGGCTGGCAACCACGTCCGGCGTCAGTTTATTCAGGGCATAGCCGACGACATTCGGGTTCTTGATGCCACCAAAGCTGTCGGCAGCGATTTCCAGTTTGTCGGCCAGGTCTGCCAGAGAATCATTACCGGGCTCAGACACCAGGATGATGTCGGCATTAATGGTTTTGGCAATGCTGCTGTTCAGGCGATTGGCGTAGGGCATTTCCCGGGTCGGAACCAGACCTTCTACCACCATCACGTCACAGTCCTGAGAAGCCTGTTCAAACAGGGCTACGATCTCTTCCATCAGGACATCGCCCTTGTTATCACCCAGCAGGTCTTCAGCACGGTGGGAGGTAATGGGGGTAGGCGGCTCATGGTCCATGATACGCTGGACCAGTTTGGTGGAACGCTCTGGTCCAGTGTCGCCTACATGCAACTGGGCAATGGGCTTGAAGAACTTGACCCTGAGACCGAGATTATCGAGTGCTCGAACCAGGCCCAGGGTAACGGAGGTCAGGCCAACACCATAACGTGTTGGTGCCAGGAAAAATGTACGCATATCCGGACGAATCCTTCTCATGAAATACTGATATAAAAACAGGAGGTGAAACCTCCTGTTGCTTACATCATTTAGATAACCAGTTTAGCCAGCAATCAGCGCTTCGGTATCACGGGCAATCATCAGTTCTTCATTGGTCGCGACAACCATGGCTACGGTTGAGCCGGGTTTGGTGATAACACCGCTCTTGCCACGGAAGGTCTCTTTGTTGGCTTGTTCATCAACGTCAAAGCCGAAGATGGACAGACGCTCCATGACATTCTTACGGATCGTGCTGGAGTTCTCACCGATACCGCCGGTGAAGACCAGTGCATCAATGCGGCCCAGTTCAGCGGCAAAACCAGCGAGTTTTTTGGCCAGAACGTGGCAAAAGATGTCCAGGGTGAGCTGGGCACGCTCATGACCTTCTGCTGCGGCATTTTCAAGAACACGGCAATCGTTGTCCAATCCAGACAGACCGAGCATGCCGGATTTTTTGTTCAGGAGGTCGATGATCTCGTCCAGGGAGTAGCCGCATTGCTTGTTCAGGAAGCTGAAGACGTTCGGGTCAATATCACCGGAACGAGTACCCATTACCAGCCCTTCCAGCGGCGTCAGGCCCATGGTGGTATCAACGGATTCGCCGTTTTTGATCGCACAGGCACTGGCACCGTTACCCAGGTGCGCAACCAGGATAGCACTGTTGTCCAGGTCAAGACCCAGCATGTCGGCAGCGGTTTTGCTGACATAACGGTAGCTGGTGCCGTGCATGCCATAACGACGCAGGCCGTGCTCTTCGTACAGGTTGTAAGGAACCGCGTACAGGTAGCTTTCTGCCGGCATGGTCTGGTGGAATGCTGTGTCAAATACTACGGACTGTGGCAGCTCCGGGAAGTATTTTATGCAGGCACGGATACCCAGCAGGTGAGCAGAGTTGTGCAGAGGTGCCAGGTGGCTGCAGTCTTCGATGCCCTGGATTACTTCATCAGTGATCAGGGTGGATTGGGTGAACTTCTCACCACCGTGAACAATGCGGTGACCGATGGCTTCGATGTGTTCCATCAGGTTGTTCTCACGGAGAATGCCCACCAGTGCTTCGATAGCACCTTCGTGGCCAGCAGCGCCAAGATTCAGGGTTTGCTTCTCACCGTTCAGTTTCCAGGTGATGGAGGCTTCGTTGCCCACGAGGCATTCAGCAATGCCACTGATGCTTTCCTCTTTGGTTTTCGGGTTGATGACTGCGAACTTCAGGGAAGAACTGCCACAGTTGATAACCAGAACGCTGTCTTTGCTCATAGAATCTATTACCAGTGAAAATGACCGCACAGTTTTCGAAAATGCCCGTTTAATGCTTTTAATGTAAGCGAATTGTCACGAATATCGTCAAACGCCGCGGCCGGAACCAATCACAAGGAGGCTGTCTGGAAATAATGTCCGTAACGGAGATGGCAGAACATTGTGGAGGAAACATCGTTTTTGTGCGGTGAATAGTGGTGCTATTTACCGGAAAAACGAATGTCTGAACCCATGTGCTGTCACAGCAGCAGGACGGTCTATTCCAAGGCAACCTCCCGGATGATCATGACTTGTATAAAGTAGAAAAGCGGTATGAAAATATTATAACCATTGACCTGTGTCGGTGGACTGCGTATTGATGCGTATATCGTAACAAGGCTGTGGTTAATTGTTCTCCAATGTGTCAGAGCATATCAGAGGTTTTGTTCCAGTGCCGGAAGAACCAGCTGATCAATCATTTCCGGAACATTGGCAGCCAGCTGCAGCAGCTCATTCTGGTAAAGCCAGCCATAGGATCCTGCGGCAATCAGGGCCAGTAATGGAATCCACAGGCCAAAGACCTGGGCAATTCTCCCGGCGGAATAGGGAGTTGGCCCAAACCGGTTGGTACTGGCAGTACCTGAGGAAAAGGTCAGCCATAACAGAAACAGAAGGTTGATGCCCGGGATCACTAGCAGCAGGCTCTTCCAGCCACTGCGGTCAAAATCATGAAGCCTTCTGGCAGCCATGGTCAGCATAAGGAGGCAGGCAATAGTCATCAGGCCCAGTGTCAGGTGCAGTGACTCCAGAGGTGGGTAGAAAGGTGTCAGGTGAGGGGTTAAAAGCCCCGGAACCCAGCAGGCGCAGACGACCAGCAGCGCAATTACCCAGAGGGAGGCGATAAATCGTACTCTTCCCATTCTGGGGAGCAGTTGAAACTGCCCGGATGATTCGGCCGGTTGTTTCTGCTCCTGCTCCGGGATGGTTTCTGGTGGCGTTTGGGGGAGTTCTTCATTACTGGTCATAGAGAGAATCCGGCAATGGGCTCCTGCCTTCATCATGGCTCTTTCATAAGGACGGATTTCACTGGCGGTCATATTCTTGCGAATAATAACCGGCTTTCCTGAGAACAGACATTTCAGTTCTGCCTTGTCGGCATTCAGGAGCTCTTTCAGGTTTTTCCGAACCTTTCTTTCCTTAAAACCCGGCAGTATTTCTCCTTCGAAAACCAGTTTATAGAATGAGTCATCCATGGCGACCTGTCCTGAAATATGTCCTGAGACAGGTTATCGGCGGGCATGGTGGAGACTGAGGCTTTTTTGTGGTTAACCCCAGGGAGTATAAATATCGTAAAGGAGCAGTGGGTTCCCTTGGATTTTATGCTCCAGATGGTCAGCCTTCTAAAAGGGCTTAACAACCACCAGAATGACAATACCCACAAGGAAGACCACAGGAATTTCATTGAAAACCCTGAAAAATGTGTGGCTGTGGGTACTGGTGCCGTTGGCCAGTTGCTTCATATAGCGGGCGCACATATGGTGATAGCCCACGGTCAGAACTACCAGGGTCAGTTTTGCATGCATCCAGGGGGCACTGATGTAGCTGGGGATATAGTGTAACAGCCACAGGCCAAGCGTCAGGGTGGCAATCATGGAGGGGGTGGCGATGCCGCGCATCAGCTTTCTTTCCATGATGACAAAGCGATCTCTGCTGATCTGGTCTTCACTCATGGTGTGATAGACAAACAGCCTCGGCAGGTAAAAGAGAGCTGCAAACCAGCAGGTCATGGCGATAATGTGGAAAGCTGTTACCCAAAGCATGGTTAAACCCGATTGTTATTGAATTTGTAAGCATTCTTACAGGTTAGAAAAGTAAATCAAGTTGCATGCTTTAAATTTCTTGATTCAACGCTTTGGGGGCTGTGGATCTATAGCCGTTACTGTTTTTTCCTCACTGCTTGCTTTCATATAATCAGCGTACAGGTATGGCCAGTTTTTCGACCACCATGGAGGGTTTGGGATATCTCGGAGAGCTGCCCGTAAACCGTGATAACATGAGATGACGAAGTCATTTGTTGCCAGTAAGTCTTTATTCCGAATTCTATCGGCCAGGAATATTTCTGATTCTGTTTTGAGT
The DNA here is from genome assembly GCF_049310205.1 of Endozoicomonas sp. ALC013. NCBI lineage: Bacteria > Pseudomonadati > Pseudomonadota > Gammaproteobacteria > Oceanospirillales > Endozoicomonadaceae > Endozoicomonas > Endozoicomonas sp. ALC013. The sequence continues at coordinate 87,746 of NZ_JBLYNS010000003.1, forward strand.
TTGACCAGTTTTTTTCTGATATCTTTCCTGCTGCTCATTAACGCTGGTCTGCTGATCATCAACTCGGAGATTTTGTCGCAGAGAAGCCTGAGATCTTCCCGGAGCCCCTGAGGTCTGCCGATGATGTTTTGCAGTAATGCGCGTTCGGTTTTTTGTTCTTCCAGGACACAGCGGCCTCTGGCCAGTTTGGCTTCTTCTCTGTATTTATCTTGACGGGTGGTAAGCCAGGAGTGAGAAGTCCTGTTGTTCAGGCTTTCTTCCATAAAGTGGTCGCATATCAGCGTTGCCAGCTGTGTTATCGCCTGTTTCTGAGGTTTAACTTTTTGTAACGGGTTGATCAATTGAATGTCGTCAGATTCCCAGACGCAACAGGCGAAAAAAAAGCGTCTGCACTCTTCCCTGGAAAACCCTTTTGGGCGAACTCTGCCCCCCGTTAAAATTCTGGTTTCGCACTCTTTCATTAACTGTGTCAATTCGGAGGTGATTGTTTTATAGGTATTTGGATGCTCATGTAACTGAAGAGTAAGCTCTGGGCTGCTCAACAGTCTAAAGCATGGGGAATTGGGTACTTCCGGGCTGTCTTCTTCACATTGCTCATCAAATGATGGCCACCAGCCTGAATTAAGTTGAATTGGCGAATCTTCTTCTTCTGGTAAACAGTCATGGATGGTTTTTATTTCATGAAAGATTTGATGGATTGTTTCTAAAATGACCTTTTGTTTTTCGTCGATGTCTGGCATTTTCTTAGGTATGTTGAGCAGTTCTTCAAAATCTTGAGCATTTTTTTCTTCTGCTTGTCCGTTTAAAAGCACAAGCTTGTCTTGTGAGAGGCTGGTTGCTTCAGGTAACTGCATTAATTTCGCCAGCTGTTTTTTTATTTTGTCGAAATTAGTGTAAAGAGCTGCTGGGGAAACGGCGGCTCTTTGCTCAGGCTCATACCATGACATGAAATCAGTAACGGTTATCTGGCCAGTAGCTAACGCTTTAACTTTAGCCCTGATCAGTGCTTCAGCCGAAATGCCCTGGACATCAATAGAGAGTGCTGAATAAAGGTTGGTTCGATTTTTTTTTCTGGCTGAGACAAGCATTGATGTCCCTGCTGAAATATCGAGCGTTTTCCCGGTTCGCCTGAAAGAGTGGCGGATGCCCTTGACTGCACGCCCCATGAAGCCGGGTCTGGCAGAAGGCTCAGTGGTATTGTCATCTTGACTTGGCGTTTCTGGCAGAGCGCCAACGTTTGAGGTTGCTCCCAACTGGTTGACTTCCATCGGTTACACCCTTTTATTGATCTTCTCGCTTTCTAATCGTTTATAAAGTGGCTACAGGGACCCATTTGCCCCCGATAGACGTGAATCTATCAAATATTCTTGCTGGCTGAATGTCTCAAGCATCATTATTCGTCATTAATGTACAACTACTGTGCGTTACTGAGAAAACGCTCAATTGATTGCAGAGTAATAACACCAACAGCGTTGTATATTTCTACTTTTTTCCGCCCGTTCTTTTCCATGACCAGCAATACATCGAGACCTTTATCAAGCATGATTTTACGAGCTTCATATAAGGTAGACTGCATATCAATGGGCAGTGTCTGTATAACAACGTTGTCTCTTATCTGACTGGTTACATCCTCCCCTTGCTTTTGACATTCAAGCAAGTCTTTAGTTCTGATAATTTGCCCGGGTTGTCGATCGCCCAGGACGACCCAATGACTGTTTGTGCTGTTTATCCTCCTGAGTTCATTTGGTACAGACTCTGACGATAATGTCACCAGCTGTCTATCCATCAAACCCGCAACCCCTGTTCGATTCAACAACTGAGCCATTGGGGAAAGCTGAATACTCTGTCCACGTGCCAGGAACTGCATGGCAAAAATACTCTGTTGGCCACAGATCTGGCTGGAGGTCAGACAGGCGATCACGATAGCCAACATGGCTGGCAGAATAATCTGGGAACTGTGGGTCAGCTCCAGCACGGTAATCAGGGCCGTCAACGGAGCCTGAAAGATCGCCGCCATCATGGCGATCATCCCGGTGATGACATGAAAGGTGATATTGGTAGAAACCCCCGGTAACTGGCCAGCCAGTATAGCACAGCAGGCACCGACTGCGGCTCCGATCATCAACGATGGTCCGATCATTCCGCCGGGAACGCCCAGACCGATGACCAGTGGTGTAATCACCAGCTTGGCCGCCAGCAGGATAAAGAGAAACTGCAGATTTACCTCGTCGCCGTTCAGCAGGGCTTGAATGGAGTCATAGCCAATGCCCATGGTTGCAGGGACCAGAACGGCGACTATGCCCATTAGAAGCCCTGCGATTAACAGTGGCAATACGACCTTATTCTGGCGCTTTTGCATGGCAAAGATATTAATTTGAATAAACGCTGCGGCAAGAAGGCCAATAATGACCGCAGTGATCGCCGTCAGCATCAGGTCTTCGGGTACGGCAGAAGGAATGATCGGGATCTGAAAAGCCGGGTTAGGGCCGTAAACCGTTTGGGTCAGAACGGAAGCCACCACAGCGGAAACCATGACCGGAATAAAGCTTTCCAGTGAATACTCTTTCATAACCACCTCCATGGCAAAGATCACCCCGGCCATGGGCGTATTGAACAGTGCGGCAATGGCTGCGGCAGTACCACAACCCGCCAGTACTCCCAGAGTGTTGGCAGGCAGTTTCAGCATCTGGCCCAGAAAGCTGCCTGCTCCTGCGCCCAAATGTACTGCAGGCCCTTCACGCCCCACCGAGAAGCCACTGACCAGCGCGATCAGTGCCGTCAAAAACTGGGTGATGGTGCCGGTAATGGGTAACCAGCCCCTGTTCAGGGTCAAGCGCTCGATCACATGGGCAATGCCAAAGCTTCTTTGCCCGGGGGGGCAGCGCTTGATTAACAGGATCAGGGCAATGGCTCCCCCGACAGGTGACAGGAAACGAACCAGGGGAGGGAGAGCTTCATAACCACTTTCCACCGATGCGAGTGTTGCAAATACCTGTTCAGATATCAGGGCACGCTGAGAAACAACGCCAAAGTAAAACAGCAAATCCTCAAAGGCGATAAGAAAGCCTCCGGCCAGCAGCCCGGTCATCAGTGCCATCAGGGTCAGTTGTGGCAGCGCTTCTGATTGCGCCAGACGCAGCCTTAAATTCTGTATCGAGGGGTTGTTAAACATAGACGCCGCCTGGGTAAAGTTGTTCCGTTGCTGAGCGGTTATCAGATGATTTTGTTTCCTGGCATGGGGTGAAAATATGACTTTTTCAGGGTTATGGGCTTCAGTAATCGCTTATGCCGGAATTAAATAACGTCGGTTGACGTATGTAGTTTGCAGTTTACCGGATTGTCATTGCGTCTCTCTACCTGTTAAAACAGTGTTTTACTTTTCAGGTATGATTGAACGATTTTTGCACATTATTTCGATGATTTGATGTGTACAATCTCCGTTCACCCTGAGCGGAGTCGAAGGGTGATTGGCACAGTCTTTATTCAGGGTATGGTGTTTACACCCTTCTTCCGTGCACCCTGAGCCGAGCCGAAGGGCGCTCAGGACGAACGGAGCCTGGAAGTCATTGATAGAAGGAACCCATCAATTACATTGAAACCATGTACTAGTGCGCAGCATATAGCTGCTTCAGGAGAGATCGAGCGATGTCATCAGGAACGCTGTCAGGCATTGTCATTTTGCTGTTTTTTACCGTGCTGGGTGATGTATTAAGTGACGCATTCAGTCTTGCAGTTCCGGGCTCTGTGATGGGGTTGATACTTCTGGTTATTTATCTTCAGTTGTCTGGCGGTGTCAGTGAGTCGCTGGATACGGTGAGCCAGTTCTGTATCCGTTACCTGGCCGTGCTGTTTATCCCGGGCTGTGTTGGTATTTTCTTCCTGAGTGACCTGCTCTTGCAGCAATGGCTGCCTATCGCTCTGGCCATGTTGGTGGCGACTCCTGTTTCTTTGGTGTTAACGGCTGTTCTTCTGCAATGGCTGCTGAAACGCTTTGCCAGCACCTGCGGAGAGAATCATCATGGATGAGGTGATCAGTTTCTCTTACGGACTATTACAGCGGCAAATGAACAACCCGGTTGCCATTTTGTTGATCAATCTGGGCGCTTACCTGCTGGCGGAAAAGTTGTTTAATCGTATGGGGCGCAAAGGGTGGTTTCACCCGCTGTTTACCACCAGTCTGCTGGTTTTTCTGGTGATTCACTGTTCTCCACTTGAGCCCGATGTGTATACCAGGCACAGCCAGTTGCTGAAGATGTTGCTGGCACCATTTACGGTAGCACTGGCGGTTCCTCTGTCACGACAGCTGCACACTCTTCGTCAGTTAGCGGGACCTCTTCTGTGTACATTACTGATCGGTGGATTGCTGGCGGCGTTTATGGGTATGGGGATGGCTCTGGCAACCGGCGGCTCAAGAGACGTGGTGTTATCCATTTCTACCAAAGCCGTAACCACAGCGGTTGCCCTGGTGATGGGCGAACAGTATGGCGCTATTATTTCCCTGGTAGCGGCGGTAGTCATTATTTCCGGCGTTTATGGATCGCTGGTGGGGCCAGCACTGTGTCGCAAGTTTGGCGTGACTGATCCAAGGGCCATTGGCTTTGCCATGGGCGTAAACGCTCATGCAGGCGGCACGGCCCGGGCTTTTGAGCTGGATCTGACCATGGGAGTCTATTCCAGCCTGGGAATGTGCCTGTGTGCTGTCTACATGCCGCTGCTTGTGCCATGGCTGATCCGCCTATTATTGTAATTAGCCTGAGAAAACCCGATGTTCGATAAAGAAGACCTGCTCAAAATCGCCAACCAGACCATGCCTTTCGGGAAGTATCAGGGCAGAAGACTGATCGACCTGCCAGAGCCCTATCTTCTCTGGTTTGCTGGCAAAGGGTTTCCGGAGGGTGAGCTGGGTAAGCTGCTGGCATTGGCTCTGGAGATTCAGGTCAATGGGTTGAATGACCTGATTACGCCATTAAAAATCACTCAGTAGTCTCCTTCATTGGAGCGACGATATCCCGGAGAGTTCTGGTAAGATCGCCGGTTCAAACAATAATCCAGACGTAACGGAAGCAGCAGATGATTAAAGTGGGGATTGTCGGTGGAACGGGCTATACCGGAGCGGAGTTGTTGCGGTTGCTATCGGTTCATCCAAATGTTGAGTTGCGTATGATCACCTCCCGTTCTGAAGCGGGAAAGCCGGTCAGTGAACTTTTTTCCGGGTTACGGGGAAAGCTTGATCTGAACTTTTCGCTTCCGGATAACCAACAGCTGACCTCATGTGACCTGGTGTTTTTTGCCACACCCAATGGTATTGCCATGGAGTCTGTGCCGGAATTACTGTCTGCCGGTGTTCGGGTGATTGATCTGGCGGCTGACTTTCGTTTGCGCGATACAGCGCTGTGGCAGCAGTGGTATGGTCTTGAGCATGTCTGCCCGGAGGTATTGGCAGAAGCGGTCTATGGCCTGCCAGAAATGAACCGTGCCGATATTGCCAGCGCCCGGCTGGTGGCCAACCCCGGCTGCTACCCAACGGCAACGCAGCTGGGTTTATTACCCCTGTTGAGGGCAGGGCTGGTGAGTGGCAATATCATTGTCGATGCCAAATCGGGAGTCAGCGGCGCTGGCCGTGGTGCCAATGTGGGCACGCTGCTCTGCGAAGCCTCCGAGTCTTTCAAGGCCTATGGTGTTGCCGGTCATCGTCATTTGCCGGAAATTCGCCAGGGTATTGAGCGCATGCCAGAAACGGGGGTATCGCCATTTACCGGCGACCTGGTATTTGTTCCCCATTTGACCCCAATGATCCGCGGTATCCACTCCACGCTGTATTGCACCGTCAAAGATCATAGTATTGACCTTCAAGGGTTGTATGAGAGTACCTTTGCCGATGAGCCCTTTGTTGATGTTATGCCTGTGGGCAGCCACCCGGAAACCCGGTCGGTTCGCGGATGTAACCAGTGTCGTATAGCCATCCATCGTCCACAGGGCGGGGATACGGTGGTGATATTGTCTGTTATTGATAACCTGGTCAAAGGGGCAGCAGGCCAGGCCGTTCAGAATATGAACATAATGTTTGGACTGGATGAAATGACCGGCCTGGACTTCCCTGCTGCTATGCCTTGATAAGAGACGGTATCATTATAGTCATAAAAAAGCGCTGCTTCTCTCTGGTTTAGCAATCAGAGGGAGGCATTGGGTTTTGTCTGATTTCAAGTTAATTGTAAATTTTTTATTTTTTTTAACAGAAATTTTATTCTCTTATTTTTTTGTCTATTTTTGATGGCCTAAAGAAAAAATAATATACAGAGGTTTTAGCTATGGACACGAAAGGTCATCAAGCAAATCCTGTTAATAACCAGCAGGTAACCTATCCACAATCACAAGCGCCTCTTTCCTCATCCGACGCATGTCGATTACCCGCTGGTTCTGGCCATCGAGAATCAGTGAATTACTTTGGATACTCCTTAAATTCACAAGATCCCAATAGACAACATTTGGCACATGCTCCCAGTGACCGTCCCAATACCAATTCGGGGCAGGTGAGAAACGTTGATTATCTGGCGCAAGGTGTTGTATCAACAGCCACTGTTCGCCCGCAACTATACCCGGATCTTCCTCCATACCCGGATCTTCCTCCATACTCGGATCCTCCGCCTCCATACCCGGGAACCGATGACCAACAGTCCGGGGTTGGCTCTCAACCATCAATAACCACCTCGTTTCCCTCGCCCATAGAAAAGTTTCAACGAGCATTTACACCTGAGCAGCAATATGCGATCCAGCAGGTGCTGGGTGGTTCAATCAACGGATCAACCTGGCTGGCCTATCGACTGGCCGCCCTGAAAAATTATGAACTGCATTTTATTATTGATAACAGCATGTCAATGGATACCCAGGATGGCATGGTACATCCTGAGGTCGGAGTAAGAATGTCCAGGTTTGAAGAGGCGGTCTATCGGTTGAGTCATGTTGCCGATTTATTAGCCCATATTCCGGTGATGGGAATAAAAATTCAAAGTTTCACTCAGGAATTCCCACCAATTGATACCGGTGGCACGCCAGCCAAGGTTGCGATGCAGATGAAGAGGTGTCTGGACAGTATTTTCAGGGCTAAGAGACTCCCTTCAACCCCGCTCTATCCTGCTATGTTAAAAAGCATAGAAGAGTCTGAACGTTCTCCGAAATCTCCCCCCCGTATTATCTATGTATTTAATGATGGTGAGCCCAATAACGGAGGCTCTAAAGAGCATATTTTTGAATTACTGAAACACCGAAAGGCTGAGAGGAGTCCGGTGTGCCTGGTTGCCTGTACTGATCTAGAGTCATCAGTCGAGTGGATGAACGAGGCAGATGAGCAGCCAAACGTTCATGTTGTTGACGATTTCCAATCAGAAATGAGAGAAGTGAAGGGGCACCAGGGCGCAGCTTTTCCCTTTACAGAAGGCTTCTACCTTATGTCCACTTTGCTTGGTCCCATTGACCCGCTGTTTGATAAAGCGGATGAAAATCACATCTTTGATCATGCGGATTATCAGGAAATCTGTGGCTATAGCGTATCGCCAGCGGAGTATGACTTATATCGAAATGAAGCTTATAGACTGCAAAATGAGCCTTATCGACAGCAAAACCGGCAGGCTGGAAATGAGCCTTATCGACAGCAAAACCGGCAGGCTGGAAATGCACCTTATCGACAGCAAAACTGGCAGGCTGGAAATGCACCTTATCGACAGCAAAACAGGCAGGCTGGAAATGAGCCTTATCGGCAACAATACCGGCAGGCCGAAAATGAAGCTTATCGATTACGAAACAGGCATAATGAAAATAATGAAAATTCTGATTACTGTTTAATTTCATAGCGTTACTGGCTGCCTGCAGGAAGTATGTATTCTCTGTCGCTTAACGGCTTGACCAGTTCAAACAGCAGATGGAAGTAGCGCAGCAGCCAGGGAATAGCGACTTGCCATCAACTTTGACAAATAACGAAGGTTAACGATGACCTAGGTTTTTGTTTTTGTTCCTGATGATGGATAGACCCCCATAAGCCTTGCAAAAACCTCTTCTGCCTTTTTAATTTCTTCTTTTTTAAATCCCTGGGTCATAGAGGGATTAAGATCGTAAAACCAGCGTCTCAGGCTGGTTCTCAGAGATGTCAGATTCTTCCAGTGTTTGCCTCGACGAAATATACGATTGATGGTAATTTCAATATCTTTTTTTGAGGTTGGCTCTTGCAGGCAGGCATTAATAGTGTCTTTAACCGCATCTAATCTTGCTTTAGTTCTTTTAGGGTGATTTTTAGAAGATTTGTTTTGGCAAGTTACCTTTCTTTTCTTAATTGGCCGGGAGTTCGCTTCTCCTTCTGAGTGTGATTTACCCTGGCTTCTGACTGTAGATGTTGTTTCCGCTAAGGGATGTTTCCGGAATCTGCGAGTTACTGTTTGAACTGAACTTTGGCATTTCAGGAGGCCTGTTTCAGAGTTTGCTGCATGGGGAACTGCTTTTACTTTACCGGGGATAGCATTTCGTGCTGCTTTAATGCCAGGGATATTATCGTATTTTTTTAAATAAAGTAATGCTTTCAGAGTTTGCAAGGAATTTTTTTTATTATCATAGGTGACTCCAATCGTATCGGTAATATCACGAAAGAGGCTTTCGTGGGTATGGCTGAACAATCGCATCATAATGCAAAAGCTTGTTACTACAGTTTCAGCATCCTCGGAGTATTGTTTATCCAGAAATTTGCTGCTTCTACTGTCGGCGTTTGAATGAAAATCGCTTGAACAAAATTTTGAAAACTCAATTACGGTTCTCTCTTGCGGTGATATATATCTGGGCTTTGACTGCTCTACACCTTGTTGTGGCTCTGAACCTTCTTTAAGCATGAATGTACAGGGTTTTGCTGGTTTTATCCGGCCATTTGTCATGGCTTGTCCGTGGAGCTTTTTTGCAGCTTGTTCGTGGAACATTTTTGCAAGAGGTCGTTGGGTGTTGGCATCGGGGGTAATTGGTGTGGTGGAAATATCCATAATAACTGCCTTTAGCAAAGTTTATTTTAATAATGATATAAATTAGTTGTTTTTTTTGATGAAAAGTTCCTTAACTGGTGAAATTTAATTTTATTTGAATATATTCAAGAGAGTTTTTTAGAACAAGATGGTGTAGGTAGATGGCCAAAAGGAATCATATGTTTCTGACTAAATGGGCGGTCACTCTCGGCAACTGCTCCATACAGATATTGGTAATGGCGAACCCTGATTGAATAGAATGATGGAACCAAACTATATTTTTCTTGTCTGAACTCTATAGCGGGTCGAATCATTTTAGAGGATTGAAGGTGTTTTCCAGAGTCAAGTGTTTATCCATAACCTCATTAACTGTATGTATTTACTTGCTTTCCTGCGTTTCCAGCGCTCATGGGAATCAAGAGGTTCATACATTAAATAGAAACGATGTTATCAATAATCTCCATCGAGTTGTTGATAGAAGCCTGCTGGAAGAGTTTGAAAATAATGGCCTTGCATCGGTTGCCAGTGGCACTGTTGGTACAATGATCGGCGTCAGTTGGACTGGCCTTGCATCGGCAATCACAAAAAACAGTGCCAACCCGTTTTTTATTGATTTTACGGTCAGGGCATTCCTGACCGGGGCTGCGCTTGGGACTCTTTCCGTGGTATCCCGAACGTATTTAAAGACCCCTTTCGATTACCTTCACCTGCCACTGGGCTGGGGGTTTTACAAATTAGCACAATTGCAGGACTGGGTCCTGCGTGAAGAGACATCCCGCGAGCTGGAACAGAAATACTCCGAATTTCTCGACCCTGTTGCCGAACGTTTAAAGGCCGTTGCTGAGCAGGTTTTTGATATCCCTGCCGATTACTGGACAATCTCAACCATGAATAGTGGTGTTCCCAATGCCTTTGCAACCAGTGGCTATAATATTGCGATTTATCATTCGTCTTTTCCCCTGGCGAAAAATCAGGCTGGCATGGCCTGTTTTCTGGGACATGAAATGGGTCATATATTGGCAAGGCACATGGGGCAGGGTTTAAGTGATGTCCTTTTTCTGAATCAGCTGGCCCTGGCCAGTATTCCGTTTGCCAACTCAATTTTGCAGAATCGTGAAACTCAGGCTGACGAAATAGGCATCTACCTGACAGCCTTGGCTGGATATGACCCTTCAGAATGCTCCAGAGTCTGGGGCAGGGCTATCGCTTATAGTGGAAGTCTGCGAGAAGTGGTCAATATATTCCTTTCAGCACACCCGACCAGCAAGACCCGCATGAATGCCCTGAAACACCATGGCGATGTTTTACAGGCCTATTATTTGAACACGCCAGAAGTGCTTGGGCTGGGGCTCGAATATGAACTTTAATGGCTGTTTGGTCAGTCTCCCGGGAGCAACTCAGTTGCCGTTGCCGAAAGTGACCGATCATCTGGTTAAAACTTATGATCCCTGTGTTTATACCAATTCCACCTTCTAAATATGAACTGCGCAGCCATTTTGAACCGCTGGATCTTCGTTGGAATTCCTCGCAATAGCCCTGCTATTACTCGTCATTCCGCCTTGCCCAGCTGTCCAAAATGACTTGCTCGATATCATATTTAGAAGGCGGAATTGGTATTACCTGATTATGCTGGCTTTATAGCATTCAGGGTTGCAAAACAGGTTTCTCTGGCTGAGGTAATAAAGCTGGCAATATAGGGTTGCTCCTTTTGTTCTGCTCTAATCGCTGCATACAGTGTTGACCACAACCCCTCTTTACCAAGTCGAACTGCCGCAACGTGCCCTTTATCAAGATATTCCGCCAGTGCCCAGCATGGCAGTGCAGAAACACCTCTCTGGCTGGCAACCAGCTGCAGCATCATCAATGTTAACTCTGCTGTACGGATATCAGCAGGCTCAATATCTGCCGGGTCAAGAAAATCGTAGAAGACCGCCAAACGACCTTGTTCAACAGGGTAGGTGATCAGTACTTCCTGTTGCAGGTCAAGAGGTGTGACAAACTCTCGTTCTTTTAATGGGTGTGTCCTGGCAATGGCCAGCAGCATCTCATAACGAAAAAGGGGGATGTACTCGATGCCATCAATGGGCACTGGGTCAGACGTGACCACAAGATCAAGTTCACCCCGGGAAAGAGCCGGTAAGGGGGCAAAATTAAAGGCAGTGGAGAAATCCATTTCTACTTCTGCCCAGTGTTGCCGGTACTCTGTGATGGTTGGCATTAGCCACTGGTAACAACTGTGACACTCAATGGCAATATGCAACCGTCCGGCTTTGCCGCCCGCCAATCTCATCAGGCGTTGTTCTGTAGCCTTGAATCTTGGCAGCACTTCTTCAGCCAGCTCCAGAATATTTAACCCGGCAGTGGTAAACCGGGGTGGCCGGGATTTACGGATAAACACTTCCATCCCAATACGATGCTCCAGCTCTTTCAACTGATGGGACAAAGCGGATTGGGTGAGATGTAAACGGCTGGCGGCTTCTACCAGGCTGCCGCTTTGGTGAATGGCTTTCAGTGTTTTAAGGTAACGTAACTCAAGACCTAGGTTTTGCATTGTCATTGTTTGCCTTTCTTCTATCGTCAGTTCACAAGAGCATCATTATTAGTTTTTTTCATTTTTATTATTAGAAAAATGAGTTTGATTCAATTCTAACTCTCCAACAGAATCGTGACTACTCTTTGATCCATCCTGAAAACAATAAGTCTGACGATCAGCCCGGAGTTATTTCATGATCACTACCCATAACCTTGGATTTCCCCGAATAGGTGCTAACCGTGAGCTGAAGAAGGCTCAGGAAAGTTACTGGCGCGGTGACCTGTCCAGGGCAGAGCTTTTGGAAGAAGGCCGTCGCCTGCGTAAACGACACTGGCAGTTGCAGAAAGAATCAGGTATTCATCTGATTCCGACGGGTGATTTTGCCTGGTATGACCAGGTGCTGAGCCACTCTTTGATGCTGGGTGCGGTGCCGGAGCGATTTTCGGAAGCGGACCCTGGTGATATTGATACCCTTTTTCGTATGGCCCGAGGTCGAGCACCTACCGGAGAACCTGCAGCAGCCTGTGAAATGACTAAATGGTTTGATACTAACTACCATTACATAGTGCCGGAGTTGCATAAAGGCCAGAAGTTCCAACTGTCTAACACCGCTATTCTGGATGAAACCGCTGAGGCTATTGAACAGGGCCTCAGGGCAAAACCGGTACTGATTGGCCCGCTGTCCTGGCTGTGGCTTGGTAAAGTTAAGGGCGAGTCTTTTGACCGATTGGAGTTGCTTGACAGTGTTGTCGAGGTGTATGGCAAAGTTCTGGCCAGACTGGCTGAAATGAATGTGGAGTGGGTACAGGTTGATGAGCCCATTCTGGCTCTGGATCTTCCCCTTAAATGGCATCAGGCGTTTGAATCGGTATATAACCGGTTGCAGAGTTGCCATGTAAAAATTCTGTTGGCCAGCTACTTTGGTGGTCTCAATGGTACTACGACCACGGTCGTTAATCTGCCGGTGGATGGTCTGCATATTGATCTGGTCCGGGATCCGGATCAGTTACCGGCACTGCTTGATCGCCTGCCTGCCTACAAGGTTTTATCAGCGGGTGTTGTTAATGGTCGAAATATATGGCGCTCAGACTTGCAGCAGATAGTGCGGCAATTGAAGGAGGCAGAAGAGCGGCTGGGTGATCGGCTGTGGGTAGCGCCTAGCTGCTCATTACTGCATGTTCCGGTTGATCTGGAGCAGGAAACCGAGCTTGATGACGAGCTGAAATCCTGGTTTGCCTTCGCCAGGCAGAAGTGTGAAGAGGTCTCCGTGATTGGTCGGGTTTTATCCGGAGGGCTTCAGGCACAGGACCCGGTGGTGTTGACATTGATTTCCGAGGCCGAAAAAGCGGTATCTGCCAGGCAACACTCTCAGCGGGTTCATAATACAGCGGTAGAACAACGGTTGACGTCATTAAATGATGACAGGGATATTGATCATCGTCGCTCACCTTATGCGGTAAGGGCAACGCTACAGCATGAAAAACTGAATCAGCCTGAATTTCCTACAACCACCATTGGCTCTTTTCCCCAGACACGGGAGATACGACAGAAGCGCTTACAGTTTCGCAAAGGGGAGCTGGATGAGCAGTCTTATATCGAAGCGATGCAAGCGGAAATACGCAAGACCATTAAAAGGCAAGAGTCGCTTGGTTTGGACGTTCTTGTCCATGGCGAAGCAGAACGTAATGATATGGTTGAGTACTTTGGCCAGCAGCTGGAAGGGTTTGCCTTCACAGCCAATGGCTGGGTACAGAGCTATGGCAGTCGCTGTGTAAAACCCCCCATTATTATTGGTGACATCAGCCGCCCTGAGCCGATGACCATTGCATGGAGCCGCTATGCCCAGGAGCAGACCAGCCAGCCGGTTAAAGGCATGTTAACCGGGCCGGTTACCATTCTTTGCTGGTCATTTCCAAGAGATGATGTGAGCAGGGAAACGTCCTGTCTCCAGTTAGCGTTGGCCTTAAGAGATGAAGTTGTTGATCTGGAGAATGCGGGTATTGGCATTATTCAGATTGATGAGCCAGCCATTCGGGAAGGCTTGCCTTTGAGAAAAGCAGACTGGCCTGCTTACCTGGAGTGGGCGGTGAAGAGCTTTCGCATTGCTGCCAGTGGCGTCAAAGATGAAACCCAAATCCATACCCATATGTGTTACAGCGAGTTTAATGACATTATTGAATATATTGCCGCCATGGATGCGGATGTCATCACCATAGAAACTTCCCGCTCAGATATGGAACTGCTGGATGCTTTTGAAGCGTTTGAATACCCGAATGAGATTGGACCCGGAGTTTATGATATTCATTCGCCAAATGTGCCCAGTATTCAGTGGATTCAACAGCTGATGACTAAAGCGGCACAAAAAATACCCAAACAGCGTTTATGGGTAAATCCGGACTGTGGCTTAAAGACCAGAGACTGGCAGGAGGTAGAAGACGCTTTAAGAAATATGGTTGCAGCTGCGAAAATATTAAGATCCGGTTAAGTGAGGTTACCACTACCTGAAAAAAAAAGCTGGCTGAAGAAAAAAAGCTGGGTCATGAGTAGTAAATCTGAAAAAGAGCCCAGCTTTTTACACTTGCTTAAATAATATAGGAAAAGTACCGTATTTTTTATTTTATAATCTCAGGCTTTTATAAATTTTTTGCTCTGTCTTTTTTGTTCTGGTTTGATTATTTTTCAGGGCTTCTTTTAACTGGGATTTTTCTCTATCTGATTTTTCTATTTTATCAATCATCAGCTGCCGTTCGGCCTGTAAAGCGTTGAGTTTTTGTTCAAGGTCAGCCACCTTTTTTTGTTCATCATGAAAAGCAAATTTTACCAGGCTCTCTGATAGTTGATCTTTTTTCTGGAGTAGTGCAAATTCTTTTTTAAGCATTTCCAGATCCTGTTCAAGAGTTAATGATTTTCTTGATAATTGCAGGTTTTCGTTTATGACTCCATTTAAGAAATTTTTAGTTTTCCTGTCTTTATACTCCAGGTCTGCCTGTCTCGTCTTCAGTTTGACAATCTGATTTTTTAAATATGTTATCAGTGGGGTATCTTGGGGAGCTACCTGAAATAGCTCTGGTGTTGATGCTAATGGTAAAGTTTCTGTCATATCGTATAGTGCAGGCTCTCTCCCTTCAGGGGTATGTTGTTGAAAGCCAGAGGGTGTTGTCTCATGTCCTGAAGCTGGAACACCCAGGGCCTCAATTGGAGCAGCCCCTCTTTCTTCAGGGTTGTGTTGTTGAAAGCCATAGGGTGTTGTCTCATGTCCTGAAGCTGGATAACCCCATATCTCATCCGGTACAGCCCCTCTCCCTCCGGGGCTGTATTGCTGGAAGACAAAGGGGATAGCCTCATCTTCTGAAGACGGTGCTTCCCCGGTTTGTGGTTGCAAAGTGCAGGATGATCCTGAAGAAGAGTGGTCATCGTGCATCTGTTGACAAGGTGGCCATGGGAAAATTTCCTGTGGAGCAACGGCCTTCATTATAGATAAGTCACCTGTTGGATACAGTTCTTCATTGGTGCCAGTTTGTGGTTTGTATATGCTGATATCAGGATGAGATGGGGGGGATGGAATCCAGGTATGGGGTTGCACCTGTTCGTTTTGCTCCTGTGGACTTGGAATAGCGGAGTGGGATGGGGTAACAAGAGAATGGGTATCTTTAGTCTCCTTCGGACTGTTCCATGAACATTCATCAACGGTTTTGCACGGCTCTTTTTCATAGCATACTAACTCCTGCTCAAGAAACTGAAAATCAGGGGCTGAAATCCAGGGTTGCTCAGAATACTCGAGTGTTTTTCCTGTTTCCCCTGGTTTTTGCAACGTTTTCTGTATCATGGAGTTAACTTGGCTATTACTGTTTGCAGGCTCTTTAATGGCATGTAATGAGTCAAAAGTAGCTGTTTTTATATAAGGTGAATCAGGTTCTATTATACCATCGGGTTCTTCTAAGGGAGCTGTTGCTGAAACTTCTGCTATTTTAAGATTTATTGCTTTATCTGTTTTTTTATCTAAGTTTGTTTTTTTACTGGTTGTCATGCTTGCTTTTGTATCTGTATCTGAATCAGTTTCTGAATCAGTTTCTTTTTCTGAATTAATTTCTATTTCTGAATCAGTTTCTGTTTCTGAAACCATTTCTGGCTCTGTGATTTTGTCTTTTCTTGTGGTTGTTTCTTCGTTTGTGTCTTTTTGTGTGTTGTCACCTTTTTTTCTATTTGTGTCTGTTTTGGCAGTTTTTTCTATTTTTGTATTAAAATATATTATTTCATCTATATTTTCTTCTGATCTTAAGCTAGATTCTGATTTTGATCTTAATTCTGGTCTTAATCTTGGTTTTGGTCTCGGTTTTAATCTTGGGCTTAATTCCTTATTTATCACTGAAGATAAGTTTTGATTTGCTTGGGTTTGTGATGTTTTTAATTCTTGGTTCTTGGCAATAAATGACAGGAATTTCTTGAGCGTGAGATGTTCGCTATTTTTTTTGTGGTGTGTTCCCGGAATGGATTGATAAAGTTCATTAATTAGCTCACGAATTTCTTTTCGGCGATTGGCTTCATTGAGATTTTTTATAAATTTCTTTGTTTTTGGGTTAGTGTTGGCTGAGTAGGATAATGTTTTCCTGTTTTTACGATTAGGACAGGTATGGTTGGGGGCACTTTTCTTTTTTACAATCCCAATGCAGGTTAATAGTAAATTTCTTTTTGTTGGTTTGATGCTTATAGTTGTTATATCTTTAAGAACATGATTGATGTCAGAATATAGCTTGGTCAGTTTTTTTCTTCTTTTGCATTCAGCGATGGCACTAGCTATTCTTCCAGATTTATTATTCATTTGATCAATTGAGATGCACTCCTTATCCTTTTTGTCTCTGTTATGGTATTTAAACGATGAATATTTATTATCCGGTTTTGCTATTTTTTGTTCATGTGGTCTCAATCTTTTGACTGAGGTTTCGTTTGAAGTATTTAATGGTTCCTTGTTGAATTGTTCATTTTTTTTATTTGCTGAATAATCAGGGTTTGTTCTTTTACGATTTATGCTGGCTGCATTATCTGAAGCTTTAATAGATGCCAGTATTGGAGAGTCAACTGCGCTATCATTGTGAGTTGTTGAGTATGAGATTTCCTGATGTGGCATACCAACAGATTGATGAGTGAATGACCTGAAAAATGGGATTTCACCCTGTGCGCCCGGTAAATATCTGGTTGGGGCAATACTAATGACAGAAGGCTTTGATGGTCCTGCTTCCTGAAGGGGTTGTGTTAACAGTTTAACCAAGGGAGATGTCTGTTGATAGGTTTTAGAGTGAATGCCGTCCATTTAACTACCCTTAATGGTTTTTAATTGCCTGATGAAATAGGAATATCAGGTGGCGAATCAGCCAGTATTTAGTATGTGTGTCTTGATGATCTCTTTACCTGTAAATGGTTAGTCATGTGTCTTTGAAACAATCAGGAATAAAAGTAGTCTGAAGTTGTATAAAAGTGTAAATCTTAATTATTTTTATTATGTCTGTTATCAATACCTCGGGTGAAGTGTGCAATAACTTGCAATTAAATACCGAGATAGCCGTGCTTACCGGTAGTGATTTTGGTTTAATGGCAGTCATAACGTTGTGAAGAAACAGGTATTGGGGATGAAATGGTTAAAAGTTCTGGTCGTGAGCCTGAGTATTTTTCTGGCAGGGTGTCAGACGGTATCAACAACCAACTCAGGGACTATTGGTGTTCAGCGTGAGCAGAAAATGTTCTCTTTGCTCTCTGAAAGCCAGGTGAATGCCATGTCTGCCAGGGCTTATCAGGAAGCTCTGAATCAAGCTCGGGAAAAAGAAGTGCTGAACCGCAAGTCAGCAGATGTGAAACGTCTGCGCAGGATTGCTGACCGGCTGGTGTCCCATGTTGGTGTGTTCAGGCAGGATGCCCGAAGCTGGCAGTGGGAAGTTAATCTGATGACGGATAAACAGCTGAATGCCTACTGCATGCCCGGGGGCAAGATTATGTTTTACACCGGCATTATTGACACTCTGAAGCTGACGGATGATGAAATTGCCGCCATTATGGGACACGAAATGGCTCATGCACTCAGGGAGCATGGGCGGGAGTCTATGTCTCAGGCCTATGCAGTGCAGTTGGGGCAGGATACCCTGGGGATTCTGCTGGGGGTCAGTCCTGAGTTAATGAGTGTTGGCAGTACCGTGGTCAATTATGCCCTTACCTTGCCTAATAGTCGTACCAATGAGGCCGAGGCTGACCTTATCGGTTTAGAGCTGATGGCCAGGGCTGGATATAACCCGGAGGCTTCTGTCAGCCTGTGGAAAAAGATGTCAGCGCAAAGTGGTGGCAGTGTGCCGGAATTTATGAGCACACACCCTTCCCACGATACCCGTATAAACGGGCTGAATGCCAATATCAGGAAAGTGGATCATCTTTACAGGCAGGCGATTAGCAAAAGCAATTAATCCATAAGTTCTACGGGATTGGCCGGATCCATACCGCTACTAAAAACCTGTGGTAATCATAGATTACTCAACACTGTTATGAGCCCCGGCCAATCCATTCTTCGTCAAAGACACTGATTTCTTTCCAACCATTTTCGCGTATTTTTCGATCGATGCTTCTGAGAAGTAAGGGGCCCGGCTTTTTCTGCATGAGGAACTGAACTAATAGCCGATGGGTCAGTCAGACCCATTAATCAGACAGTTCAAATTATAAGTTAGAACGGGGATATTTAAGTGTGAATACCTTCTCATTCAACGATTGTAATCGGATACCACCAGCAGCCCCGTTAGTCTCTGAACGAGAGGGTAAAGAAACTGAAAAATGCGTTATCTGCCTTGATGGTCTGGATAAAAGTCCCATTGCAGCAATGTTTCCCTGCACCCATATCCATCACAAGTCGTGCATTGATAAGTGGCTAAGTGGTCCAGGTCATGCCGATATTGGTTGCCCAATGTGTAAACGTAAAATTACTCATTGTTTGTACTCTGAGAAGACGCCACTCCACGTGGCAGCCGCCGGAGGTCGCTCTGATATTGTCAATGGCTTGCTTGAACACGGTGCCAATGCCAATGCCAGCACCAAGGACGGGATAACTGCCCTCCACTGCGCCGCTGGCAAAGGTGATGAGGCGACTATCAGGCATCTTGTCAAACAGGGTGCCGACGTCAATGCGCTCACAACAGCGGATTACCCTGAGACTCCGCTTCAGCTTGCGGTATTTAATGGTCATGAAGCGGCCATAACAGCTCTTATTGACTACGGTGCCGACATTAATGGCCACGCCCCGGATATAAGACGCCCACTTCACTTTGCAGCTGCAAATGGTTTCCTCAATATCATTGATGTTCTGCTTAACAAAGGTGCTGATATCAACATCGGTAGCAGGACCCCTCTGCATTTTGCGGTGGAACATGGAAAACATGATGCCATCCGGCTGTTGCTTGGCAGGGGTGCCAATATCAATGCCCAATCCTCACGGTTGTCAAAACAGTTTGGGTTTGAAATGGTAAGACACCTACTTATGAAAGTGGAAATGAGGGAGAGAACCGACAAATCGACGGTAAGTAACGGTGAAAGGGAAGGCTGCCAGAGACTGTACGGAAAAACACCGCTTCACATTGCTATTGACACCGGCCAGGCCGAGATCGTTGATCTCCTGCTGGCTGCTGGTGCAGCCACCGATGTACTTATTGGCAGTGGTGAGACGCTATGGAGCTGGATAAACAATGTAAACAAACTGACTGTACCCATAATCAGGTCGTTAACCCTTGCCATATGTAACTCTGAGGCACCCTGTGACGATATGCGTGCAGGATTACTTGGGGCATTAATTAAAATCAATGACTGGAACTTATTCGACCAATTGTTCGCCAATACCCCGAATGCTGACATTAACAAACTTCATTACCCGGGTTCCGGTCAATCAGCCTTTTACGAGGTGGTTAAAGAGGGGCAAAAAGACAAAATCCAGTCCATGATAACCCGGCGTGCCGATGTTAATGCCCGTGACCACCGTGGATGGACGCCCCTGCACTGTGCAGTCTACAGTCGCCATCCGCAAGACGCCACTGAGTTACTGGTTGGCTCTGACGTTAATGCCACAAACAACGAGGGACAAACGCCTCTGCATCTTGCGGCTAAATCAGGTAAGTCAGAGGTTATTGATCAACTGATTGACCGTGGTGCTTTTGTCAATGCTACCACTGGCAGAAGGGGCTGTGTTACAGGGCGGGCGGAGGAGTATAAGGGTTATCAGTCAGCCGGGGCAGCACTGAGGCTGAAGTGTTTCAAACAGGAGGTTTGCCTGAGAGGCTTACTATTAAATGGCCAACCGGTCAGATCGGATGCGATGGTTAGAATAGACAACACCGGCATCATGACCCCCCTTCATTATGCAGCCCAGGGAGGTCATGTAAAAGCAGTTCAGCACCTGCTTGTCAGAGGAGCTTCCATCAACGAAAGAGCCCAGAACGGAATGACACCACTGAAACTTGCAGAATCTGAGCTGATGAAAGCTAAAAAGATTAAAGTGTTAGGCCTCGCCTCATTCCTTGGGGGACAACAGGTACCAGGCTTTAACGCCGCAGAAGCAGTTAAATCCTACTCAGACATCATCAGCCTTCTAAAGGCTCAGTCATCACTAACCTCCGTACCTTCGGTAGCTATCTGAGGACCTTCAATGTTGTCATTCAATCGGGGTGTAGGATAACGCAGCCCAATGGTAAAACGAGGGCGTATAATTTCTGACATTGGTGTAGCCTGCCGCCTTCAGCACCATCACCATGTGTGCGGACCGGATACCGGCAGTACAGTAGACGACAATCGGGCTATTTTTTTGAATATCCTTATCCGATAACATTCGGCTAATGTCGTCAAATGACTTCAAGGTGCCACTGGCCGTGAACATCTGCTGAAATGGTAAGCTCACGGCCCCGGGAAGATGCCCTTTGCGCTGTTCACCCAAGTCCATTTTGCCGTGGAACTCTTCCGGTGATCGCGAGTCGATCACGCGAAACTGTGAGTAGTCCCGGTAAAGGGCTTTGGTATGAATGGTGGCTGAAGAATCCCGTTGGGTTATCGTGTAATCACTTTTGGTACTGAAGAAGGTCGGGATGATGGTGGTTTTCAGCCCTTTTTCTTTCCAGTGAGAGTACCCGCCATTAAGAATGCGGACATTCTTTAACCCTGCCACGTGCAAACTCCAGGCAATTCGGCCATCTTCACCCCACCCCCGTTGAGCATCGGCATAAACGACAATATTGTCTGTTGGGCTCAGGCCCAGCTTCTGTATCTGGTATTCCAGCTCCTTATTGTCAAGAACTGTTGCCCAGTTCTCGCTACCGGCCGCCCCATTCATATCAGAAAGTGATTGCCACTGAACTGAGCGGGCTCCCGGGATATGGCCCTTGAGATACTCAGAGTATGCCCGGGCATCGATCAGCAGGTAATGGTCGGGATTGCTGGCAACCGTTTCTGCACTGATAAAATAATCCTCTGGTACTGCACAGGCGAATCTGAAGGGCAGAATCAGTAACAGGAAGAAGAAAATACATCTTTTGAGGTATTGGGATAATACTGGTTTCTTATTCATTGCCAACAGGCCTCGATTCACGGAAATAGACAGACTTCAGGAAAAAGTCATCGACCTGATCAAGGGCAAAGTGACTGGTCAGCCTGGCCACTCCCTCCCGGCCAAACCAGCGGGAGATAAAGAAACAGAGTGTAGCCGCGACCATGGCGCTGCTCCAGGATAGCAGTGCCCCCTGCCACCAGCCAAAAATGGCGGCGTTGGCAAAGGTAAGAATAAAAGCAGGCAGCGGCGCTGCTACTGCCTGGATCACCATCAGCAGTCCTGAAACCAGAGGGGCCCACAGTCCGAAACTGAGAATGTAGGTGCGTACCTTGTCGATATCCAGCGATGAAAGAATTCGGATCATCTCAAATAGCCACTCACGGGCTGGCGGGATAGCCAGAATAGCGGCAGTTATCAGCAGAACGATCAGTGGTTTGGTAATAGATTGAATAGTCATTAATCGGTTGTAAACGCAGTTCTTTAAGGAACCCTTCCATGCCTGGTTGAAGTTTCCCAACTGCCAAAAGATGTGAACGTTGAAATTGGGTCGTTGGCCACTGTGAAATCAGCAGCTGTGGTTTTTTTGCAGTTTGAACATAAACTATTCGGTTTTTATATTTAAACTCCGACGTTTACTTCAAACATTGATTCCAAGGAGTTAATCGGTCCTCAAAGCGCGAGGGAGGGTACTCGTGCATGAGCCCTGTGTCAAACCGGGGCCGTTCGAGAGATCGGCGGTGAACTTTATTCTTCAGCGGTTGTCAGAATGTCGGTCATATTCAGGATTTTGCCCAACTTTCACTCGTTCTGTGAAGATAAGAGGAAAGGTATGTCAAACCCATCTTCGCAACCGGCAATCTCTGGTGCAGTGCACTCTGGCTGGAATTTCCCTCCCCCTGATGATCAGTCGGCAAGTTCCGCCGCCACCCACTTGCCGGATACCCATAAAGCTACGGCGTTTTGTCGGCGAAATACGACGTTGGCTTCTCATGAAGAGCAGCACCTGAAGATTCATGGCTATTCCACCGAGGAAATCGCCAGGTCGGAAAAAGCCCTGGTCCAGCGCAATATTACCCCAAGCAACAGTGAGATCATTGGTCATCTTCAGTCAGACAACGGTGATACACTGGGCACCATTAAACAGTGTATTGAAAACGGGTTGAGTTCAACAGCAGGGGTTCAGGGCAAACTGCGATTGTTGATCGAACTGCAAAGCTACACCAAATCATGTGTAAAAACCGCCGCTGAGAATCTCAATCGTCAATACTCTTCCTTCTGGCCAGATCGCCAGAGCATCGTAACTATGGTCAATAAATGGCCCAGCACATTGCAACGACAGGGCGCTGTTATTTGCAAAAGCTGGCCAGAGCTGCTTGTTGACAATGCTGTACAAGTGGATTTCAGCTCCAGCATAAGTATCTGTTCCAATGAACTTAACTTTCAGTTAGCGCCACTGGATTGCCTGTCATTTTTACGACTTGTCAAGGATATCTGGTTTGATGCCCTGAGTTGTGGAAATATCTGTGCCATCGACAGAGTCAGTCACCTGCTGGTTACGTTTGCCTGGGAAATGTCTTCCAATCTCTATTATTTGCGCGGTAGCTCTCCCACGCACGACCGTCACGAGCGATTTGAGCAAGTGGTTCAGCAAATGCTGCAACAAGGTATTCACTGCATTGATGATATTGACGCGTTTGCATTTATGCTGGTAACCAAGCCCCACATCTGGCGCAATCATCAAAGTGATGTTCTGCAACTGATGATCTGCAGGGCGTTCAAAGGCCGGGACCAGCAACTGTCTCCACTCTGTGCCCAGTGGCGGGAGGATGCAAAGAGCCACGAACAAATCGCTAAAACAGTAGAAACAGAGATCATCCCTGACACAGCTTCCGCCATGCATTACCTTAACGACATACACGGTTATCTGATGCAATACAGGGACAGGCACCCTAACTGCAGCGACAGCAGCCAAATACATAACGCGAAATACTTTGATCCTGTCACCCTGCAATTAATGTCACCAATCCTTGCCCCTGACCTGACAACCACACCCGCTCTTGAGGTGACAGGTGCGACTCTATCGGCCTATTTCAATTTCTGCCTGGACCATCAGGCGTCGTCATCAAATAAAACATTTGAGGACTTCCTGACGAACAAAGTCGTACCGGATATCAGCGAGCCGGGATATTTTGGACTTCTGGAAAGCACTGACAACGCCGAAAGCATGACATCGAGACCAGGCACCAGCGCAGAGTTGAGTACCATCCGTAGTCACGGTGAAATGCCCAAACGCAGAAAGAAGTTGGCCAAATCACCCGTGGTGCCAAGAAGCCTCACCAGGGATTGATGATCCTGTCGGGTTTATTGGTGCCAGCACTTTCAGGAAATGTTCATTTCTTCGGAATTTTGCAGAAACCTTCTGCTGGCACATCCAGGGCAGCGTTGAATTTGCTGGACATGTTCTGAAAAGCGATCAGGCCAGTCAGTTCAATAACAGCGTCATTATTGAAATGCTCTTTTAGCTGCTTCATCAGCTCAGGGGTTACCTGTCGGTCGCTGTAGGTAACAGCTTCGGTATATTCCAGGGCAATACGCTCCTGAGCATTGAAAAGGTCAGAGTCTTGCCAGTTATCCAGTGCTTCGACTTTATCCATGCTGCCTGCACGTTTTGCCAGGGTCATGGCATTGATGTCAACACAGAAGGCGCACCAGTTGACCTGGGATACTCTGACGGTAACCAGCGAGCGCAGCTCCGGTGACAGGGGTGACTTTTTTCGATCCAGTACGCCGTAGAGCGTGGCTACAGCGGCAAATAACCGGGGAACTCTTGCCCATAACAAGCCCGGCTTAAGGACTTTTCCATAGCGACGCTTCTGGCTCCAGAAAAAAGGCATTAGCCACCAGGGATAAGAGCGAAGGGGTTTATCCGGTACATACATGGCTGATTCCTAACTTGCAGTTCCATAGTCGGTCAGCCGATGGTGGCAGGAAAGTTGGATGTCTACAATCCTGTTGTTGGTTTTTTCTATTCGACTATATGTAATAACATATGGTGACAGTCAGGTATTTTCTTTAAAATATCCTGCTTTATGATTCCAATGAAGAAGAGGTCGTCTCATGGACGTAATGGAGCAAATAAAAGAACAGGTTGAATCCCATACTATTCTGCTGTACATGAAGGGCTCTCCCAAGTTGCCCCAGTGTGGTTTCTCTGCCAAGGCGGTTCAGGCGTTGATGGCCTGTGGCGAACAGTTCGCTTTTGTGGATGTTCTGGCTAACCCGGAGATTCGTGCCAATCTTCCCAAATATGCTAACTGGCCGACCTTCCCACAACTGTGGATTAAGGGTGAGCTGATTGGTGGCAGTGACATTATTATTGATATGTTTAACAGCGGTGAACTGCAGCAGTTGATTGCTGAAGCGGCTGGTTCTGCTGAAGGTGCAGAAGACTGATTTTGCAATCGTTTTCATCCTTCCCTTCCGGTGTGATAAAACCGGAAGGTTATCTTTCTCCT
>NZ_JBLYNS010000004.1:0-103586 GCF_049310205.1 Endozoicomonas sp. ALC013
CCCCGGATGCGTTTCGAGTTGCAGAACATGGAGTAAAGTTTATTGAGTGTAAACGAGTAGAAGAGTTGCTGGAACTCAGTAAGAAATACCCTGACCGTTATATCTATGACGAAAAGGAACAATGCTTTCGTTCACCAGTGATGGAGAGGAAGCTCGACGGGACTGGTATTGGTTACGTTTATTTCACAGATGCTGATTGTAACCCTCGGTTTCTGGCTAATATCCGTCATCTGATGGATTACTTGCGAAATAGTAAACAGAAAGATATTCCAACTGAAATGGAACGACAGTGTATAAATTTTATTACTAATTCACCGGTCATGGAAATCGGTGAACTTCTGGGTCATCACCCGCAATTAAAGGCAGATAATATTCTGCAAATGGTTGCTGATCGGAGGGTATTTGTTGATTTGGAAAATGACTTACTTTCTGAGCTGGAAACCTGCAAGTTATTTACTTCTGAAGCCAGTTGTCAGGTTTATTCATTAACCAGGGATGCCAAGCCTTCAAACAATTCTCAATTCTTGTCATCGATTAATATTCCCATTTCAGAGGGAATGATTTGTCGTCATGGGGAGCAACAGTGGTTGCTCCAGTCTATTGAGTCATCGAAGCAGACTGTGTTGGTTGAAATTACTGGGGGAAAAAAGACTCAATTGAAACCATTTAAGTTAGAGGATGTCAGAGGTCTCATTCAATCCAGAGAGTTATCGGTTGTTCATTATGAGCAGGAAGAAGATGTGCATACATCGCTTATGTTGTCTGCTAGCGAGGATAATCAAAAAAGAGCTTTGAAACGACATGCTGCTCTGAATCAGTTGATTGCAGGAGATATCAATCGCCATCAGGCTGCACAATATTTAGGGTGCAGTACTCGGACTATTCGACGATATTTGCAACGTCATAGTGAAGGTGTTACTCGCAGAGGCAATGGTTTACCTGAGTTAGTTGATAAAAATCAGGAAAAGGGTAATAGCGAAAGATTCATCGGTGGTAGGTCTCTGGAGCTTGCCAATGATGTAATTGATTCAGAATATCTCTCAGCAAAAAATAAGAATGTTGCAGCTATTTATCGAGATTATGTTCGTCTTTGTAAGGATGAACATATTGAATCAGGCTCTTATAGCTGGTTGAGACGTTTGATTAAATTGGTTGATCTTGGTAAACGAGTTCGTAAACGGGAAGGTCATAAAAAATTCAAAGCAATGATGCCTATCACCACAAGTGATGGAGTAATTGAGAGCAGGCGGGGCGCCCGTGCATATGAATATGTTCATATTGATCACACACAACTTGATCAAGCGTTAAAGTTTCCAAATATGAAACCAGCAAAGCCATGGTTAACGGTTGCTTCAGATTCTTATTCCCGGGATGTACTCGCTGTTTATCTCACAATGAATAGTCCGTCAATTGATTCTGTACTGATGGTTGTTCGGGAATTAATCCAACGGCATGGTCGGTTTCCAGAATCTTTTTGTGTTGATGGTGGAGCAGAGTTTGAAAGCGTCGTATTTGAGCAGTTGTGTGCTTTTTTTTCAGTGACAATTCATAGCCGAAAAAGTAATCCTCGTGGTGGTTCAGCTGTTGAGAGTGTATTCAAGCAGCTCAATGAAGCAGTCATACACGGCTTGACCGGAAATACAAAGCTTATGAAAAATCCACGACAATTAACGTCAAAAGTCAATCCTTTTCAAAATGCACTTTGGGATTTTCAATCTTTGAAGCAGTTACTGGAGGATTATTTTTATGAGCATTACAACAAAACAGAACATCCTGCTCATATGTTGATACCGGATGATGTCCTTGCAGAAAGTTTGATTCTTCACGGTGATCGGGATAATCGGAAAATTGATATTAATGATGAGCATTTACAAATCATGATGCTTCCATACGATAAACATAAACGAACCCGTATTATTCAGCCGGTAAAAGGTGTTGAAAGAAAAGGAAAGTACTATGGGCATGATTTATTCAGTAGCCCTGAATGGTTGGGGCGTGAAGTTGAGATACGTATCGATCCTGAAGATGATTCTTATGTGTATTGCAACCTGAATGGCTGGAAGCGTTGTAAACGAGTGGCTGTTGAGGATCGCTATTATCCGGGGATTGATCGATCAGTAATTACTGAAGCCAGCAGCTTCACCCGGTCTTTTCATTCACAGAAGGCAAGGGCTGAACGCGCTGTACCTATCAACAGGAAAATTGCTGACAAAGAACGGGAGCTTAAAGAACAGCAGGAAGATGAAATGGCAAAGCCATCAAAATCCAAAACTGGCAAAAGGGTTCCTTCGCTGCGTATTGAACCGGGTGTCAATGATATCGATGATTTTTAGTGGTTTTACCGTTCCTTGCAGGTGTGCTTTATCAGAGTTGGGCTTGGTAGTAGCTAAGATCAATCCAGTTTTCATCAAGAAACTATTTCACCTGAAATAGTCGCTTATTTCAAGTTAACAATTACAAGGATTAAGGAAGGTCTGAAATGGCAAAAACTTTACACCCTAACCGAAAATTCGGCGATGACATTCTTCAATTACCCATCACGGACAGGGTTGAATTTTTTGCGGATAAGCAGATTAAACATCAGATCTTGAGTCAAGCCTACGATGAGCTTCTGATGAAGGCTAAAAAAATAGGGGGCGTTGAATTTATCGAGATGGTTGGGCCAACAGGTGCTGGAAAAAGCTGTGCTGCCAGAAAGTTTGTTGAGGATAAATTGGCAGAAAGCCAGGAGTCTATGAAAAATGATCCTCGTATGGTGCCAGTTATTAGTGTGCAATGTCCTGCATCGATTGGCGGTAAATTTGCCTGGGATCCGTTGTTAAAGAGTATTTTAAGGACTGGTGGTGATGCTTTGATTGATAGCGGGAGCTACGCTCTGGAATTTTCGGAGGGAGTCAGCCAGAAAGAAATTTCGAAGTTGTTGCTGAAAGATAACAAGGTCTCTGACTTGGTGGAAGTCATCCAAAACTTTCTATTTCAGCGGCAAGTGAGGTACCTGATTATTGATGAAGCTCAGCATATTATTGATGCCTGCAGAACACCCTTGGAAGCGCTTCAATGTATGGAGCTGCTGAAGTCCCTGGCAAGTTTGAGTGGCTGTATTATTGTCTTGGTCGGAACTTACCGACTGTTGCGCTTTGGTGAAACCAGTGCGCAGCTCGGAAGGCGGTCGGAGATTATCGAGTTGGGGCCTTATCATAGAGGCTCTCAGAAAGACCTTGATCATTTTGCTTATGCCCTTGATGGATTGCTTGCGCGCTATCCCATACGCTTTTCTGATGCTTTGTTTGACAAAGTCAGTGAAATTCATTTGGGCTGCTGTGGCTGTATCGGCATTCTGAAGGACTGGTTGACCAAGACATTGTACAGAACGCTTGAATCTGGTGGGGATTATGTCAGCGTTAAAAGTCTGATGGATAATAGAATGGATCCCCGGGAATTGAACCGGGTTGCCGCAGAAATCAAGATGGGTAAAGATTATTTTTCCAGGGTTACGATGTTCGATGTCGAAGACATGCTGTTGGGTGGGGGAACACAAATTCATAAAAAATCGGGGCCAAGGGGTGTGCAGCGCAAACCCAGTCATGACCCAGTGGGGCCGCAACTATGATGGCAACCTTTCAACAATTACCACGCACTGTTCTGTTTGGTTTGGAGCCAGCTGATGCCGGTGATGGATACATGTTTGAGTCCGTGGGGAGTTATCTGGTTCGGCTGGCCTATGCTCATCGAAAAGCACCGCATCATTTTCTGAGACATTTTCTGAACCCTGTTCTCGGGCAGGGGCAGGTATCCAATGATCTGTTTATAAGTTATGGCTTTTCTGCAATGAACGGCTATCGGCCTAAGGCAGAGGTGTATGTGAGTGCTTTGGCAGTATTTACCGGGCAGCGTGGCGTAGAGTTATTATCCATGTCTCCCTGGAAAACATTGCTGGATTCTATGGGCAAAGGGCTCTTTCATTCTTCAAAAAAATGGTGCCCGGAGTGTCTGTATCAATGGCGTAGTGCGGGGGAGGTTTTGTATGAGCCGTTAATCTGGAGTTTGCAAAGTCTGGAAGCTTGCCCTATTCATCAATGTACTCTGAAAAGTAGCTGTTCAGATTGCGGTGCGAGACAGTATATGGTTCAGCGCGTTTTGCCCGTGGGGTATTGTCCTGAGTGCGGTTCATTTCTGGGTGAACCGAGTGGTGAGGATGACAGGCAGGCACTTTCACAAAAGGAGCTATATCTCTTGGACCTGGTGGCTAGTCGACACCTGGTAATAGAGGGTGTATCACTTCAACAGTTATTGAGAGATGGGATTCGGGTTGTGATGTCAAGGCTGGGTGTGACTTCGACAAAAAAGCTTGAGCAATTACTTTCTTTTTCGAAAGCAACAATCAGTCAGTGGTTTTCTGATGGTAAGCGTGGAACCAGACCGACATTGAGTACCTTGCTGAATTTTTGTGTTGCTGTGCAGGTTAGTCCGGCAGACCTGCTGTTTCACCATAAGCGGATTGACCCGGATGCGAAAATTGCAGAACTGGATGGGCGACAATCATACGATAATGCTGACAAGCTCGATTGGGTTGAGTGTCAGTTAACGAAAATTGTAAATGATTACAGCGAGATTATTTCGGTGAATCAGGTGGCAGGACAGCTCAAAGTTGGGGTGAGTTACCTGCGTTATCACTTTCCGGAAAAAACTGCCGAACTGGTTGCGAAAAATAATGAGCTTCGGGCAAAGCAGCGGAAGGCTCGAAATAAAAGAAAAATTTCGTTGGTTGAGGAGGCCTGTCAGCATTTATTAGATGGCGGTGTTTTTCCTTCCCATAATTATGTGCGGGCAGCCTTGAAAAATGAGTTGAAAAATTTTGGCTTTGGGGAGTTTACTGAAATATGGCGAGAGGTAACTGAAAAGCTGTAAAAATATCCATTCAAAGATTTCCTTTCTGAAATTCCTTTCTGTTTCTCTGTAAGAAAAATCCTGGATATTAACGTGGCTATGGCTTGCACATATTGTGCGGTCATGGGCTATGTCGTTTGGTAAGTTTACAGAATTTTCTTATTTTTCAGGCAGTTATTGGGAAATTTATTTTGCCGAAACTTGTCCGGGAATTTTTCTGAGAAAGTGTCCGCTTTCCCAAGTATTATGAGGGAATCTGAGCAAGAAAATGTCCGCTTTTCTGGAAAGCGTATGTGGAGATAAAAGGATTTGTCGGAGAAGTTGTCCAAACGGACAATATCCGTGATCACGGACAGGAAGGAATAAAACATTAATCATTGGTACCAGTGGTCGGACTCGAACCGACACGCCCGTGAAGGCAACGGATTTTGAATCCGTCATGTCTACCAATTCCATCACACTGGCATTTGATGTTGCTGAGCTTATGTTATCTGTTCGCTGATTTCAAAACTTTTTCTCATCGAGTGAAGAGTTGAGTCTGGCTGGCGAAGTGGCGGTTGCTCAAGTGCGGCGAAGTATATCAAAGAGATTATTGAGATCAAGCAGTTATTGAACAGTGGGAGCAAAAAAGTAAGTTAAGTCCGTAACGTGGCATGGGATAGCCCTCCTGACACTTCCTTCGTTTTGCAGTATCCTTCGGTGCTTTTTTAATATGACTGGTTTTTTTGTGCTTTTTTCCCATAAGTGGCGTGGGCTGCTTTTGGGAATGAAGACATTAACCACCGGATTGTCCATGCAAGTCAGTGATTTTGATTTTGATCTGCCCGATGAGCAGATTGCCCGGTTTCCTGCAGAGGATCGTACCGGCAGCCGCCTTCTGTGCCTTGATGGCAACAGTGGTGAGGTTCGGCATCAGCAGTTTTCTGATATAGAAAGTCTGCTTGAGCCCGGTGACCTGTTGGTGCTGAATAATACCCGGGTGATTCCGGCCCGTTTGTATGGTCAGAAAGAGACGGGTGGCAAAATTGAGGTGCTGATTGAGCGAGTGGTGGAGGATAACCTGGCGCTGGCCCAGGTTAGGGCCAGCAAGTCGCCAAAGCCGGGCGCTGTGTTATTGCTGGCAGATGGCGCGGTGCGTGTTGTTGTGGAAGGGCGTCGGGATTTTCTGTTTATTCTCCGGTTTGAAACATCGGTTTTACCGCTGCTGCTGGAACACGGCCACATGCCATTGCCACCTTATATTGACCGTGAAGATGGTGATAGTGATCGTCTGCGCTATCAAACGGTGTTTGCAGCAAAGGATGGCGCGGTGGCGGCACCAACGGCAGGGCTTCATTTTGATGAAGCGTTGCTGGCGCGTCTTGAGGCCAAAGGCGTTCAGAAAGTATTTGTGACGCTTCATGTGGGCTCAGGAACGTATCAACCGGTTCGGGTTGAAAAGATTGAAGACCATGTGATGCATGCGGAGTATATCGAAGTTTCTGAGGCCGTCTGTCAGGCGGTGCGGGAAACCCGTGCCAGGGGTAATCGTGTTGTTGCGGTTGGTACCACGTCGGTGCGCAGCCTTGAGTCGGCCTCGGCATCCGGTGAGATTGCCCCGTTCCAGGGGGATTCCAGCATCTTTATTTATCCGGGTTATGAATTTCGCAGTGTGGATTTGATGGTGACCAATTTTCATCTGCCGCAATCCACCTTGTTAATGTTGGTCAGTGCTTTTGCCGGTCGGGAAAATGTGCTGGCTGCCTATAAAGAAGCCGTTGAGCAAAAGTACCGTTTCTTCAGTTATGGCGACGCTATGTTGCTGACCCGTAAGGCGGACTGATTCCCAGACACTGTCGAGTTTATAGAAGGCGTGTCTTTGTAGTTTAAGAGAAAGAGCTATACAAAATTCATGACAAGAGAATGCTTTATGCAGTTTGAGCAGCTGGCTACCGATGGCAAAGCCCGTCGTGGTCGGTTGACCTTTCCCCGTGGCACGGTTGAAACACCATGCTTTATGCCAGTGGGGACCTATGGCACGGTAAAAGGCATGTTGCCAAGGGACATTAAAGAGATTGGTGCAGAAATTATTCTGGGTAATACCTTTCATTTGATGCTGCGTCCGGGCACCGAAATTATTCAGAAGCATGGCGACCTGCACGACTTTAACCAGTGGCACGGTCCGATTCTGACGGACTCCGGTGGCTTTCAGGTTTTCAGCCTGGGCAAGTTGCGCAAAATTACCGAAGAGGGTGTTTCTTTCCAGTCTCCGGTGGATGGTTCCAGGGTGTTTCTGAACCCGGAGATTTCCATGCAGGTTCAGCGTGAGCTGGGTTCGGACATCGTGATGATTTTTGATGAGTGTACGCCCGGTGATGCTAATGAAGAGCAGGCGCGTACCTCTATGGAGCTTTCTCTGCGTTGGGCGGCTCGCTCCAAGGCCGCTCACGGTGAAAGTCCTTCTGCCCTGTTTGGCATTATCCAGGGGGGCATGTTTGAAGAGTTGCGTGATGTGTCTCTGGCAGGTCTGACCGAGATTGGCTTTGATGGTTATGCCATTGGCGGTCTTTCCGTGGGTGAAAGCAAAGAGGATATGATGCGTATTCTCTCCCATATCACCCATAAAATTCCCGAGAGCCATCCCCGTTACCTGATGGGTGTTGGCAAGCCGGAGGATATTGTTGAGGCGGTTCGTCGTGGTGTTGATATGTTCGACTGTGTCATGCCAACCCGTAACGCCCGCAATGGTCACCTGTTTGTCGATGAAGGGGTGATCAAGATACGCAACTCGGCTCACAAGATGGATGAACGTCCGCTGGAAGAACACTGTGATTGCTATACTTGCCAGAATTTCAGTCGCTCATACCTGCACCATCTGGATAAGTGTGGTGAGATTCTCGGCTCCATGCTGAACACCATCCATAACCTGCGCTATTACCAGCGGGTGATGGCCGGTCTGAGAGGCGCTATCGAAGAAGGTAAGCTGGAAGCGTTTGTTGCCGAGTTCTATCGCAAGCGTGGTCAGGATGTTCCTGACTGGGGTTGATATTTTCTGGATAGTCCCAACTAACAGTCTGTTCGTGTAAATCCGGATAAGGTCCTGGGCTTGATGCTTTTGGAATTGAGCTCCGCCGCCGCTTTTGCCCGCTTTCGGCGAAGGGGTGGGTTCCGGACTGGTTGTTTTTCAGGTAAATTGCTGCGTCAACGGTAATAATACGATTAGGAGTATTGGAATGATTCCTTTCATCAGTCAGGCACACGCTGCGGCAGAAGGTGGTGCGGCTGCTGCGGCAGCTGGGCCGGGTATGATCGGGCAGCTGGTCATGCTGGGTGGTTTTGTGCTGATCTTCTGGCTGCTGATCTGGCGCCCCCAGAGCAAGCGTGCCAAAGAGCACAAAAACCTGATTGCCGGTCTGGCCAAGGGTGATGAGGTGGTCACCACTGGCGGTATTCTTGGCAAAGTCAGCAATGTAACGGACGAGTTTGTGACCCTGCAGGTTGCCGACAATATGGAACTGAACTTCCAGAAAGGTTCTGTGGCCGCTACCTTGCCCAAGGGTACCATCAAGGCCATCAAATAAGTTTTAGAAAAGCAGCCTTTTTGGCTGCTTTCTTTTACCAAATGGACCGTGCCATAGGCCTGAAGCCCGGAAAAGACTTTCCCGGTAAAGGCCGTATAACAATGCCGCTATTGCGCATCACTATTAAATCAGGAACCGGTGAGCCATGCTCAATCGCTATCCATTGTGGAAGTACCTGCTGATTCTGGTCATCGTAGGTCTCGGGTTTATTTATGCCCTTCCCAATCTTTACCCCGCAGACCCGGCAGTACAGGTGACGGGTGCCAGTTCGTCCAGAGTGATGGATGAGCGTGTTCAGCAGCGTGCTGAAAAGGCTCTGGCAGCGGCCAATGTTGATATCAAGTCTGTTGAACTTGACGACAAGGCATTGCTGATTCGTCTGAACCGTGCTGATCAGCAGCAGTTGTCAAAATCGCTGATCAAAGAAGCGCTTGGGGATGACTATATTGTCGCCATCAACCTGGCCCAGACGACGCCGGAATGGTTAACTGCTATCGGGGCCTACCCCATGAAGCTCGGGCTTGACCTGTCAGGTGGTGTTCACTTCCTGCTGGAGGTCGATACAGCAAAAGCCCTGCAGCTGAAAATGGATATTGCCACCTCAGAAATTCGAACGTCCCTGCGTAAAGAAAAGCTCCGCTATCGCACCATGCCTGAGCGTGCCGATGGTGCACGACAGCTGGCATTTAATGACGTGTCATCCCGTGACCAGGCTGTTCGCCTGATCAACACAGATTTTCCTGATTTGACGGTTGAGAACGCTGACGTTAATGGTCGCCCTGTGCTTTCCTATCGCTACTCTGAAACGGCCATTAAAGAGATTGAAGATTATGCGGTGCGTCAGAACCTGACCACGGTCCGTAACCGTGTCAATGAGCTGGGTGTGTCCGAGCCATTGGTTCAGCGTCAGGGTCGTAACGGCATCGTGGTAGAGTTGCCCGGCGTTCAGGATACGGCAGAAGCCAAGCGTATTCTGGGTAAGACTGCTAACCTGCAGTTCCGTCTTGAGGCGTTGCCCAATGCTTCCAGGGCCAGCACTGAGTCGTTCAGTTTCCGGGATGCCCGTCGTCCTGCGGTGGATCTTGAGCGGGATATCATCATTACCGGCGACCAGGTGTCCAGCGCCCAGTCCAACTTTGATGCCCAGACCGGTCAGCCGCAGGTTAATATCAATCTGGACAGTCATGGCGGTGCTGTCATGAACCGCGCGACCCGTAATAACGTGGGGCGGGCCATGGCGGTTATCTTTATTGAGCAGAAGCCTGTGACCAAAGTGGTCACCAAAACAGTCGACGGTCAGCAGGTTAAGGAAACAATCCCGGGTTTTCAGCAGGAAGAGAGTATTATCAGCCTGGCCACCATTCAGAGTGCGTTGGGTAATCAGTTCCGTATTACCGGCCTGAACTCCACTGCCGAAGCTTCTGAGCTGGCGTTGTTGTTGAGAGCGGGTTCTCTGGCTGCTCCGATGTATTTCGCTGAGGAAAGAACGGTGGGGCCAAGCCTGGGTGCGGAGAATATCCAGATGGGTATTCATTCCACCGTTATCGGTCTGTTTCTGCTGCTGATCTTTATGGTTGTGGTTTACCGGGTGTTTGGCGTGCTGGCGAACCTTGCCCTGGCCATGAACCTGGTGCTGCTGGTGGCGGTGATGAGTCTGTTTGGTGCCACACTGACCATGCCGGGTATTGCCGGTATTGTGTTGACGCTGGGTATGGCGGTGGATGCCAATGTGCTGATTTTTTCCCGTATTCGGGAAGAGATTCGCGGTGGTCGGCCGGTGCAGCGGGCGATCCATGACGGTTTTGACCGGGCGTTTGTGTCCATTTTCGACGGTAATATCACCACCCTGTTGGTGGGTATCATCCTGTTTGCCGTGGGAACCGGGCCAATCAAAGGTTTTGCGGTCACCCTGTGTATCGGTATTCTGACGTCTATGTTCACAGCCATTG
Organism: Endozoicomonas sp. ALC013; assembly: GCF_049310205.1. Lineage (NCBI taxonomy): Bacteria > Pseudomonadati > Pseudomonadota > Gammaproteobacteria > Oceanospirillales > Endozoicomonadaceae > Endozoicomonas > Endozoicomonas sp. ALC013. The sequence goes on from NZ_JBLYNS010000004.1 coordinate 10,397, forward strand.
TTCTGACCCGTGGCCTGGTCAACCTGACCCATGGCGGTCGTAACCTGAAGAAACTGTATATTTGAGGTGGCAGTGGTGAATGATTTGAAAGTCATCAATTTCATGCGGCTACGCTCCTACGCTTCGGTGTTGTCGCTGTTGTTAATGCTGGGCTCTGTTGGTGCTCTTGCGGTTAAGGGGATTAACTGGGGGCTGGATTTTACCGGCGGCACGCTGATTGAGCTGGTGTATGATCAACCGGTGAAAACGGCTGATATCCGTGATCAGCTGGCAACCGCCGGTTATGACAACGTTGTCGTTCAGGAGTTTGGTTCGGCCGAGGATATTCTGGTTCGTATTCCCGGCGATGATCCGAAAATGGGGGCATCAGTTGCCGGCCTTCTGGGGCAGAACTATGACGGCAACGTTGAGGCTGTGCGCGTTGAGTTTGTCGGGCCTCAGGTGGGTGAGAGACTGAGGGAGCAGGGCGGCCTTGGTATGCTGTTCGCCATGTTGCTGATTACGCTCTACATCGCTTTTCGTTTCCAGTTCAAATTCTCCGTTGGTGCGATTCTGTCCCTGGCTCACGATGTGATTTTTACCCTGGGTCTGTTTGCCCTGTTAGGGTTGCAGTTTGACCTGACGGTGATGGCGGCGCTGCTTGCAGTGATTGGTTACTCACTGAACGACACCATTATTGTTTATGATCGTATCCGTGAGAATTTCCGCAAGCTGAGAAAAGGGGATGCCGATGAGGTGATCAATGTCTCATTGACCCAGACCCTGGGTCGTACCTTGGCCACTTCCGGTACCACCTTGATGGTGTTGCTGGCCCTGTTCCTGTTCGGTGGCGAAATGATCCATAACTTTGCCCTGGCATTGATTGTGGGTGTGGGTGTGGGTACTTATTCCTCCATCTATATCGCTTCCAATATGCTGATCTACATGAGAATCAGCAGGGAGGATCTGATTGTTCCGGTGAAGGAAAATGAAGACTCTGAACAGATGCCATAACGCATCGGATTGAAGAGGTTAAAAAACCGGCAATTTTGCCGGTTTTTTTTTGGTCTATAGTAAATTTCTTGCAAGGCAGGGCACCATAAATACCAATTAAAGAGGTTGCTATGTTTACGGGAAATAATTTTCATCCATGTGGTCATGATGTAACCGTTAGCCATCGCAGAACAGATTCGGGTGCCCGTGGAGGGGCAGATGGTTCTTTTGATAGCCGCTCTGTGAGACCTTCACAAGACTCTGCTTCGCAATATTCACAATACATGAAAGATCGGGAAACACTGTTTGGACGACCGCAGGCGCATTGTTCTGAGCATTGTCCTGGCGAGGGTGGTGATCGTCTCAGGCATCGTGACAGCATCATACCGATATTGTCGGATAGGTTTGAGGCAAAACTGAATGGTGGCACTGAGGCAGCAACAAAAGAAACCGGTGGCAGCAGATTTAACACCGACAAGTACAGGGACGAATGGCTTGCCGGGCCAGAACCGAACAGTGTGGTTGTGGCAAATGGAACACCACTTGATTCTACCTATGCGTGTTTGAATGGCAAAAATGGTTCCACCCAGGTGGTAAAAGTATTGAAACGAAATGATGTTGCGCCTGAAACAGCCTGTTTAACGCAGGTGATGAGAAGTAATTGCCAACTTCCTTCCTCTGAGATGACGATTGATTTAACGCCGGTGGTGGTCACTGATGACTGCTGGGATTCAGTGGCGCTCCATATTCAGCTTCTCACGACTGCCAAAAGTGCTCCCCGGGCCTCCGGTGGGCGCGAGCCAGTGACCAAGACCTGGCAAACTATTTCAGGGGCATTTCTGCAAATGTGTCACCGTTCCGGTTGTCCACTGCAAGACTCCCGATCCTATTTATTCAAGGATGGTGATCATTTTTTGGTGGCCAGTGTAACGCTCAGATCCACTGGCGATGTCCGGGAGTCGACTGTTGGCCTGCTGGCCAGGGATGCCCGGGTTTCAAGCATTACCGCCAATGCCAGTTTAAGAAAAAAACTGAACATTACTGATATTCCCGCGGCTATCAATATCGGGAAGCTTGCCGAAAAGTTTGACTACAATGGTGAAGCTTACGGTATAGGTGGTGCGAATGAGGCCATTCGACAGTTTATAGATGCGTTTATCAGTCCACGACTAGTGCCGGATAAGCTGAAAAATACCATGAAATGTCAACTGACCAGGGGTGGGATTCTTTCGGGGCCTCCGGGTACGGGTAAAACGCTGTTTATCCGGGTTATTGAGTCCTTACTCAAGGAAAATGGCTTTACCGTATCGACGCGGATTATTTCCGGGCCGGAGGTTTTTAACAAATATGTCGGTGAGTCGGAGCAGCGGGTCAGAGCGATTTTTTCAGATGACGACCCGGAAAATAAACAGAGTATTCGTCTGGTGTTAATTGATGAAATTGATTCGATGCTGCCGGCCAGGGGGAGGGCGGGCGATAATGGCACCGGGGATAAAGTCGTTAATCAGTTTTTGACCTGCCTGGATGGAATTGAGGAGCAAAGTGGCCTGATTGTTTTCGGCACAACCAATCGGCCAGACCTGATTGATCCGGCCGTGATGCGCCCCGGGCGCATGGATATGCAGATGAAGTTTAATTTGCCAGAAGGCGACCAGCGTCTTCAGATTTTAAAGATTCAGACCAGGAATCTGTCGGATGGCGGGATGTTGAATCCGGATGTCTCTCTTGAAGAGCTGGCGAAAAATACCGCCGGCTTCAGTGGTGCTGAACTGGGATCCCTGGTGGAGAAGGCGATGCAATCGGCTCTGCGCAGGGGGCAGGGGCTGGCAGAGAGCGACACTTTTTTTTGTCCTCAGGCGCTCAGTCAATTAGCGACACTGGATGTCTGCATGGCTGATTTCAAATGGGCTTTTACCCGGGTTCAGCCGCAGTTCGGGAAAAGTAATTTCATGTCCCTGGCGGGGAAAACCTTCGAGTACGAGGGCTATTTACCAGAAATGGTCAGTCAGCTTAAGACGACACTGGCTGATTTTAAGCGGGATGATTCCCGCTCGACTCTGCGTATTCTTATTACAGGTCCTCAGGGTAGTGGTAAATCAACACTGGCTGCCCTGGCGAACCATGAGTTTGGTTCTTTTTGCAGCTATGTGTCGGCCACTGATGTGGTCAAATCCAGGGACCGCACCAGGCCGTTGAATGATGTATTTGCACAGCGGCTTAATCATCAGACCAATCCTGACTGTCATTATGTCGTGATTATTGACGATTTTGATACCATGATTAACTACGATGGTGCTTTCTATGACCGTGCCATGGTGTCTGTGCTGGATGCTCATACCAAGCAATCGTTGCAGGGGCTGGAGGGAGGGAAATTGCTCACGCTCGTTACCGCGACAGCGCATGAAGAGGGAGGGGCTGATTTTCTTTCCCGCCTGTTTCCCGACGATCTGGTGTTCAAAACGATCGGTAAGGAGAAGCTGCAAAATATATTGCCTGCTGATCATGGGCAGGGAAGGTCTGGCTGAGGTGAGGGAGAAGTGAGGCGGAATAGCCTCACTCTACATGGAGTCAGTAGCGGAACATGCCTTCGGTAACGAAAGGTCTGATGCGCTTCAGTACTTCTTTGAAGCAGCCACTGTTGCCGGCAACGATCTGGTTGTTCTTCATGTAGGTATGACCACCTTTGAAGTCACCAACCAGTCCGCCCGCTTCCTGAATCATCAGTACGCCTGCGGCCATATCGTAGTCCTGCAGGCCGATTTCCCAGAATGCATCCAGACGACCGGCAGCCACATAAGCCAGGTCGAGAGCGGCAGAGCCAGCGCGACGGATACCAGCAGTATCCCCCAGCAGGGTTCTCATCATGTTCAGGTAGCTGTCCAGGTGGTTGATGCCCGGTTGCATGAATGGGATGCCGGTACCGATCAGTGCGCCGTCCAGATTTCTGCGGTTGCCAACGCGAATACGTTTGCTGTTCAGGGTGGCACCGTGGCCACGGCTGGCGCAGTACTCTTCCTCTTTGAGCGGGTCGAGAATAACGGCGTGCTCAAGGCGTCCGCGGTATTGAACCGCAATGGAAACCGCAAAATGAGGGATGCCATTGATGAAGTTGGTGGTGCCGTCAAGCGGGTCGATGATCCAGAGGTAATCTTTGCCTTCACCCTTGCCTTCACGGTGTCCGCTTTCTTCACCGTAGAAGCCATGGTCAGGGTAGGTTTTGCTCAGAGAGGCGATAATGGCCTTCTCAGCAGCCTTGTCCACCTCAGTTACAAAGTCGTTACGGCTTTTGAATTCGATATTAACGTGATCGAGATCTTTGTAGGCGCGGGCTATGATTTCGCCAGCCTGGCGTGCTGCACGCAGCGCCATATTAACCATCGGTTGCATAGGCTTAGTTACATCTGAAATGTGAAAGATCGTATGGGGATGGGATTGTACCGGATTCAACGATCCGATTGTATCCTGGCCCGGATATTTCATAAACGTGCTCCCGCTCTCGCTTGTCCTTTGCCGCTCTAAGGGAGTTTTGCTCAGTCGACCGTACTCCCCGGTACGGCGCTCCCTCACAAAATCCCTTAGAGCGACAAAGTCCTCGGCTTTGGCATCCTGCGTCGCCCTATCTCCCACATCCATGTGGTCGTGCGCGAGATTCGGGGCAGTTTATGAAATATCCGGGCTATGCTGTGAAAATGCCTGTCGTTCAGAGGGTAGCAACATTTTCACGAAAAAGTGGGGGCGCATTCTGACAGGATGCCCTTTAACTTGCAATGGAGTATGTGCGTCTGCCGGTCGGTAGTTTTACTATAAGCTTGGCATTGGCCGTAATTTGAGTACACTGACTGGCTGATACTACATGAAGCTAGAGATTCCTGCGGTGCTCGACAATTTTTCCGAGAACATTTCCATAGTACTGGTCAATCCTTCCCATCCCGGTAACATCGGGGCTGCTGCCCGTGCCATGAAAACCATGGGGTTAAGCCAGTTATGTCTGGTCGCACCGGATGAGTTTCCATCCGGCACCGCAACAGCCCTGGCTTCTGGCGCTGACGATATCCTGAGAAATGCCAGGGTTTGTGCAACATTGGATGAGGCCCTGGCGGATTGTCAGTTTGTGGTGGGTACCAGCGCCCGGGTAAGAGGTGTTTCTCTCCCGCTGGTGGACCCCCGAGCATGTGCCCGGAGTATTATTGACGAAGCAGTGACCCATAAGGTCGCCCTGATTTTTGGCCGGGAAGATAAAGGCCTGACCAATGATCAGTTGCGACGCTGTCATCTGCAGGTTCATATCCCAACCAATGAAGAATTCAGCTCTCTCAATCTGGGGGCGGCGGTACAGGTACTCTGTTATGAGTTGCGGATGATGCAGTTGCTCAGTGCTGATACCCTTGAGATGCCCGAGCCCCGCAGTCATGAGTTGGCAAATATGGAGGATATGGAGCGTTACTATGACCATCTGTACCAGGTGTTGCTGGAGATTGGTTTTCTCGATCACAGCAGCCACGAGAAGATTATGGCCAAATTGCGTCGCCTTTATGGGCGGGTTCGTCCGGATCGTGTTGAGCTGAGTATTCTTCGGGGGGTTCTGTCAGAAACCCAGCGATGTCTTGCCACGAAAGAAACAGAATGAGCAGGACATGGATAATAACAGACAGGCGCAGACCATGTTTGAGCGAATAAAAGAAGATATTAAAACAGTAATGGACCGGGATCCGGCGGCACGGAACACCTTCGAGGTGGTTACCAACTACCCCGGGCTGCACGCGTTATTGCTGCACAGGGTGTCGCACAAACTCTGGACGTCGGGGTTTTTCTGGCTGGGGCGCATGCTGTCAACATTTAATCGCTGGTTAACCGGTATTGAGATACATCCGGGCGCTACCATTGGTCGACGCTTTTTTATCGATCATGGTATGGGGGTTGTTATTGGAGAAACGGCGGTCATACACGATGATGTCACTCTTTATCATGGTGTGACGCTGGGAGGTACTTCTCCCAATAAGGGCAAGGAGCATCCGGCGAACCAGGGTAAGCGGCACCCGACGTTGGCTAATGGCGTCGTTGTGGGAGCTGGCGCAAAAGTGCTTGGACCATTTGTGGTAGGAGAAGGAGCGAGAGTTGGGTCAAATGCGGTGGTTGTGCGTGCAGTTCCGCCGGGGGCAACCGTTGTTGGTATTCCCGGCAGGATTGTGAAGAAGTCGGAGGTGACCGATAGCAATGGTGAACGCCGTCATGCCAATGCGGAAAAGATGGCGGAGAAAATGGGTTTTGATGCCTATGCCGTCACATCTGAAATGCCTGACCCTACCGCCCATGCCATCTCGGCTATGCTGGATCATCTCCATGAAGTGGATTCCCGCTTTGATACTTTGTGCCAGGTGTTAAAAGACCATGGTCTTGAGTGCAAGGTGCGGCCATTGCCAGAGTTAAAGAAAGAAGACTTTGCACCTGTGAAAGAGGAGATTACTTCATCGCTACCGTAGCTGTGAGTTTAATCTGACTGGCTTTCCAGTGATGATCTGGCTTTTTTCCTGGTTAGAGTGGGTGGCAAGTGATATATGGTGCTTTGTTTCAGGATGATTGTCCCGATCCCGTGAGCAGTTCCTGAAATATTGCCGCAGCATTTTCTGCTGAAATTGTTGCGGCAAAGGTATTGCATTTTTTAGAAGTATTGATAATATGCGCGGCACTTCAGTCGGTTAGCTCAGTTGGTAGAGCACCACCTTGACATGGTGGGGGTCGCTGGTTCAAGTCCAGTACCGACTACCAGATTTTTATCTTTCCTCAGTAATATTCTGCATAGCCAGCGATGGCCATTTTGACGATTGGCATTGTTAATCTTAACTTCGTGTTGTCTATTCTCAATCCTTTTGGATTCGTATTCCAAATTTGCAGTCTGGGGCCATGAAGTACGCAATCATCGCTTGCACATTTGGAAATCTTTTTGGGTTGACACAACTGTCACTGAGTTCGGCTATTGATCCATCGGTTCGTTTTACCAGTGTGCAGAAATGTTTAGCATTCTGGTCGACACAGACAGCCGTCCAATTCTGTTGCAATACCTTTGCCATTGATGATTTGGGAATGATGTCATAATTTACGTGTAGCTCATTTGGAATACCAAATAACCATGAAGGGAAAGTGTTTCCACGATCAATGGGATTATTAAATTTCTCTGGAAGGTGTCTGGTGCGATTGTCTGTTTGTTTTGTTGATAGTTGGTATTTATAGAAGCTGCTCCAGTCCTTGGCCAGGTTAATAGCTTTTGCACGTTCTTTGCTTTCTATATCTTTTATTCTTTCTTCCTCACGATGCAGTTTATCTTGCAACTTGGCTAAATCTTCTTCATGTCCCGGTAGGAGTAGTTCATTAAGAAAAATAGACTCCGCTTTCTCCTTTATCTTTTTTTTATGGGCTTCTGGGTCTTCCTTTTTTAGGTCTTCAATAGTGGCACGTTTTTCTTTATTGTCGATGGCTGTTTGTCTTATTAGACTTTCAAGATCTGCCCGTTCCTTACGAAGATTTATAAGGCTATTTTGAATTTTACGTTTTTCTTCAATCTCTTCGTTCGGTATAGGGTGTGTTTCCGGGCAAAGAGCATCCTCGCCAATAAGCTGGTAGGCAGTGACGAAAAAGAGATAATTCTGGTTATGTATTTCACACTGATTTTGTGAGATTGGCAGGCAATCATAGTCTCTGTTTTTAATGCCTTTCAGGGGAAGGTCTTCTGGTTTTGCGTCGGGTGATCTGGCTGCATGGTACATGCTTCTTTGCATTTCTTTTAATTTGTCTAAATCATTCTGCAGTTTCTGGGTGGTATTGCACCATTGACCGCTTTTGAATTGCGCGCGGTAGAGAGCAAATGTATTTTTGAGTGCGCTGCGAATACGTGATTTTGTCTCGGGGTCCCAGCGAGAAGCATTATCAGGGCCGGGAATGTTTATCAGATCAATTTCAGCATCAATATTGTCCAGAAATTGTTGGATTTTCCATTGCACCTTCCCTGAAGGGGGTTGTGCAGCTGTTATTGTCGGTTGTGTCAGCTTTTTTTTGCTTTGATATTCACGCAGTTCAAGGGGCTTTTGTTTGATGGGTAAGCTTTCGGGTTTTGTTGCAGGAGACTTTCTGTGGGGTGTGCGCGGCAGAGATGCTTTTAATAAACCTGGTGTCACCTTGGCATGTTTCTTGGGAAAGGTCTTATCTTTGCCCCGTAACGCAGATTTGTCCCATTGGGCGGCAGATGTTGCTGTTGCCCATTCATTGTAATGTTCTTTTATGGCCCTGTAATTTGGTAGTTTGGCGCAGGTTAAATCTATTTTGAACTTACCGTTTTTTCCGGGCATGTAGTGAATTTGCCCATCCAGCGATGTGATGGCTGCGGCATCATCGTTAAAGTATGCACTATCTGTCTGGTTTTCCAGAAGACTTTTAAGTCTTTTGTAGTGTTCATCCGTCAGCAGGTTTTCAGATCTGGATGATGCATTGGCTGATGCCGTTCGTGGGCCTGGAGTCGGGTATTTTTCTTTTAGTGTTGCATCATTGGCTGGCCTGACCAGGGATTTGCTGGCGTTGTGCGGTGCAACCCTGAGTTGCGCGAGGCTTTTAATCTGTGGAGGGAGTTTGTCGTAAAATGCCTTCGCAAGCGCTAGATTGAGTGGGCTGTTTTTGTGTTCGCCAATCTCTTCGTTGACAATGCAGATAACCTTTCTTCTATTGCTTATCAGGCATGTGTTTTCAGTGTCCAGTCGATATGTATCGTCTAAAAGGCGTTGCTCGAGTTGTGCAGAAAAGCTTTGGATCAGGACTGTGTAGAGTTGAGTATCCATTGTTGCAATCCTTGGGTAAATAATGGTTCTCGGTTGATTCCTTTGTGAGGGAGTCGCAATTTTTAGACAGGTATTTTCTCTAAAAGATCCCCGGTTAACGCTGTTGTCAGTGAAACTAACTCAGCAGGAGGGGAATTTGCTGGTCAATTGTGGTGTGCCAGCTACTGGGAAAAGTGTCTTTGAAAGTTGGAGCTGCTTTCTATAAAATGCCGAAAAAATATATGAATCTGCTTTTTAACATCTTTTTCATCTCCGATTTATTTGACAATTCGTTTAAGTTTTATCGCTAATAGTTGACTATTTTGCTAGGGTATTTCATAATGCCGCGCAAGTACCTTGAGTCTGTAAATATTCTGCTGTCCGGGGAGTCACAGTTAAGAATCTTGGGCTTAAGGTGATCATGAACGGATAAAGAGTGATAACTCTGCCTGAATAGCAAGAGAGATGCTGTATGAGATTGACGACCAAAGGACGTTATGCGGTGACCGCCATGCTGGATCTGGCACTTCATTCCGATCAGGGGCCGGTTTCTCTCGCAGATATATCGGATCGTCAGGAAATCTCTCTCTCTTACCTGGAACAGCTGTTTTCCAAGCTACGTCGTGGTGATCTGGTTTGCAGTGTGCGGGGGCCCGGGGGAGGCTATCGACTCAGTCGTGGTACTGAAGCTATTTATGTTGCCCAGGTGATCGATGCTGTTAATGAGTCCGTAGACGCTACAAAGTGCAAGGGAGCAGGCGGTTGCCAGAAAGGTGTAACCTGTCTGACCCATCACTTGTGGCAGGACCTGAGTGAACAGATTCATTCGTTTCTTGGAGGGATCAGCCTCGCTGATCTTGTTGCGCGCAGGGAAGTGCAAAGTGTTGCTATTCGTCAGGATGAGCAGCAAGACAACAAAATTGCCGCTGACACCATCCTGTAAGGCATCTTTTTACAGTGCTTTGAAGATGCGTGTGTAGTGGCATGATGATTTTAACCCTTTGCGAATCAAGGGTATTGAGCGTACTGACCGCCTGGAGATGTACCAGATGAAATTACCTATTTATCTCGATTATTCCGCAACAACGCCGGTTGACCCGCGAGTGGCTGAGAAGATGATTCAGTGCCTCTCTCTTGAAGGTAATTTCGGTAACCCGGCTTCCCGCTCCCATGTCTTTGGCTGGCGTGCTGAAGAGGTTGTTGAAGATGCCCGTCGTCAGGTTGCCGATCTTATTCATGCTGATCCAAGAGAGATTGTCTGGACGTCCGGTGCTACTGAATCCGATAATCTGGCCATTAAGGGTGTTGCTCATTTTTACAGCAAAAAGGGCAAGCACATTGTTACCTCCCGAATTGAACATAAGGCGGTACTGGACCCTTGCCGTCAGCTGGAGCGAGAAGGGTTTGAAGTCACCTACCTGGAGCCTGACAGCGATGGCCTGATCACGCCGGAAATGGTGGAAAATGCCCTGCGTGATGACACCATTCTGGTGAGTTTGATGCACGTCAACAATGAGATTGGTGTGATCAACGATATTGACGCCATTGGTGATCTGACCCGTTCACGCAAGATTGTCTTTCATGTGGATGCGGCACAAAGTGTCGGCAAAATTCCGCTGAATATGGCAACGATGAAAGTCGATCTGCTGTCCATTTCTGCCCATAAACTCTATGGCCCGAAAGGTATCGGTGTTCTTTATGTCCGCCGCAAGCCCCGAATTCGTCTGGAAGCCCAGATGCACGGTGGCGGTCATGAGCGGGGTATGCGCTCCGGTACTCTGGCCACTCACCAGATCGTTGGTATGGGTGAGGCATGCCGTATTGCTGCGGCGGAGATGGATTCAGAAAGAGCGCGTCTGGCTGTATTGAAAGATCGAGTGCTTTCCCAGCTGTCCGACCTGGAAGAAGTTCATGTGAATGGCTCTCTTGAGCAGCGGGTTCCGGGGATTTTAAATATCAGCTTTGCCTTTGTTGAAGGGGAGTCTTTGATGATGTCCCTGAAAGACCTTGCTATCTCCTCTGGCTCCGCATGTACCTCCGCCAGCCTTGAGCCATCTTATGTGCTGAGGGCTCTGGGCTTGAGTGATGAGCTGGCCCATAGTTCCCTGAGGATCAGTCTGGGTCGCTTTACTTCAGAGGCTGAAGTGGATCATGCCGTAGCAGAGATCAGAGAAGCGGTTGCAAAACTGAGAGAGCTGTCACCGCTATGGGATATGTACAAAGATGGCGTTGACCTCAGTCAGGTTGAATGGGTCGCACACTGATTTTTTATGAAGTTTTGCCACAAACAAAACTTCAGAGGAGAGAAAAATGGCATACAGCGAAAAGGTTATCGATCACTACGAGAATCCACGCAACGTAGGTAAGCTTGACCAGGATTCTCAAAGCGTGGGCACTGGCATGGTCGGTGCCCCAGCCTGTGGAGATGTTATGCGTCTTCAGATTCAGGTCAATGATGAAGGCGTTATTGAAGACGCACGCTTCAAAACTTATGGGTGTGGCTCTGCTATTGCTTCCAGTTCTTTGGCAACCGAGTGGATGAAGGGCAAGACGCTGGATGAAGCGGCAACCATCAAGAATACCGATATTGCCGAAGAGCTGGCACTGCCACCGGTTAAAATTCACTGTTCGGTGCTGGCTGAAGATGCCATTAAGGCGGCAATCGATGACTATCGGGCCAAGCAGAAGCATGATGATGCAGCTCCAGCTGCCTGATGCGGTTCCGGGTATTCATGTGCAGAAGTGCTGTCTTTAAATAGTGCAGGAATATAGCCGGTGTAATCGTTTGGTTTCCCGGAAGTGGATGGAGTTTTAAATGGCAATTACCGTAACCATTGCGGCTGCCCGTCACATTAAAGGGCAGCTTTCCCGCAGGGGCAAGGGGCTCGGCATAAGGCTGGGTGTACGTACTTCGGGATGCTCTGGTATGGCCTATGTCCTTGAATTTGTGGATGTAGTTGATGAAAATGATCTGGTTTTTGAAGATCACGAAGTCAAAGTGTTTGTTGACCCGAAAAGTCTGGTTTACCTGGATGGCACAGAGCTGGACCTGGTAAAGGAAGGGCTCAACGAAGGTTTGCAGTTTAACAATCCGAATGCTGCCAGTGAGTGTGGTTGTGGTGAAAGCTTTAATGTTGCTGATGCTGGCTGACGGTAATTTTGAAGCTTTCCGGCTTCGTTAATACTGTTAAAGAAGTTGGCTGACACTTTTGATCTGCCTTCCGGCCCGGCTGGTTCTCACTGGTCGGGCCTTATTTGTTTAAGGGGTGTTCCTTTTTGCTGTTGAATGCTCCGGGTTTGTCATTTCTGACTTGGGAATAGATTGCATTGTGGTTGATTTAACCAAAAACTATTTTGAGCTTTTTGAGTTGCCTGTTTCCTGCCAGGTTGACTTGCAACGCCTGTCCAGTCAGTACCGTGCGTTGCAACGGGCAGTCCATCCTGACCGGTTTGCCGGGGGTGATGAGCGTCAGCAGCGTATCTCTATCCAGTATGCTTCCCATGTTAATGAGGCCTTTGACACGCTGAAACAGCCATTGCCAAGGGTGATCTATTTGCTGAAGCTGGCAGGCCGTGATGTTGATATGGAGCGCAACACCATTATGGATCCCGGATTTCTGATGGAGCAGATGGAGTTGCGTGAGGCTGTCGCGGATATCAGGTCTGCATCAAATCCTGAGCAGGAAATTGAGAGGCTGGCCAGTCAGGTGGATGCTGATATTCTTCGATATCTTCAGCGGTTTGAAGGCTTCTGGTCATCTGGAACAGAGCAGGATCTTGAACAGGCAGAAACGGTTGTCAGAAAGATGCAGTTCATGGTAAAGCTGGCGGCTGAACTGGAACAGCTGGAATCCGAGTTGTTGGACGATTAATCAGGAAGAGAAGAGGCAGATATGGCGTTACTGCAGATTTCCGAGCCGGGACAGGCTCCGGAACCTCATCAATACAAGCGTGCTGTAGGCATTGACCTGGGAACCACCAACTCCCTGGTTGCAGCTGTTCGATCAGGTGCTGCTGAGACGCTTCCTGATATCGATGGCCATCATACCTTGCCTTCAGTTGTTCACTATGGCGAGCAGGGAATTGATGTTGGCAACAGCGCAAAAGCCAGTGCGCTGATTGACCCGGGCAATACCATTGTCTCTGTCAAGCGCATGATGGGGCGCGGGCTTGAGGATGTTGATGCCCTTGGCGGTGTGCTGCCTTACCGGTTTGTAACCGACGCTTCGGGAAAAAGCGAAGGAATGCCGTTTATCAAAACCCGCAGTGGTGACGTCAGCCCGGTTGAAGTGTCTGCCGAGATTCTCCGTTCCCTGGTTGGTCGTGCAGAAGAGACGCTGGGCGGTGATCTGGATGGTGCCGTGATTACTGTACCGGCGTATTTTGATGATGCCCAGCGACAGGCAACCAAAGATGCTGCCAGGCTTGCAGGGCTGAAAGTGTATCGTCTGCTGAATGAGCCCACTGCGGCAGCCGTTGCCTATGGTCTGGATCAGGGGGGCGAAGGCGTTATCGCTGTCTACGATCTTGGCGGTGGTACTTTTGATATTTCAATTTTGCGTCTGGAAAAAGGCGTGTTTGAAGTGATGGCCACCGGTGGTGATACTGCCCTGGGTGGTGATGACTTTGACCGTCTGGTGGCACGCTGGATGCTTCGTGAAGCGGGGGTTGATGAGTCCTCAATTAACCCATTGCAGCTTCGGGAAGCGATGGTTGAGGCTTGTCGGGTTAAGGAAGGGTTGACCGACGGATCTGAAGTGGAAGTCAACTTTGGTGAGTGGCGTGGTACGCTTTCCCGCGCGCAGTTTAACGAACTGGTAGACCCCTTGATTGATCGTACCATTCGGGCATTCAAGCGATCCCTTCGGGATGCCGGGCTGAAGGCGAATGAGATTGATGAAGTGGTTATGGTGGGTGGCTCTACCCGCATGCCAAGGGTTCGTGAACGGGTTAAGGAATTTTCCGGCAGGCAACCGTTGACCTCCATTGACCCTGATCGGGTCGTGGCCGTTGGTGCAGCTCTTCAGGCTAATGTTCTGGCTGGTAATAAATCGGCAGAAGATATGCTGCTGCTGGATGTGATTCCACTCTCCCTGGGGCTGGAAACCATGGGCGGCCTGATGGAAAAGGTGATTCATCGCAATACCACCATTCCGGTCAGTCGGGCTCAGGAATTTACCACCTGCAAGGATGGTCAGACGGCCATGGCTATTCATGTCTTCCAGGGGGAGCGAGAATTGATTCGTGATAATCGCTCCCTTGCCCGGTTTGAGTTGCGTGGAATTCCTGCCATGCCTGCGGGCGGTGCTAAAATCCGTGTGACCTTTCAGGTGGATGCGGATGGCTTGCTGGGTGTTGCTGCGGAGGAATTGTCCACCGGGGTTAAGAGCAGCATTCAGGTGAAGCCTTCTTATGGTCTCAGTGATTCTGATATCTCCCGAATGCTGAAAGATTCGTTTGCCCATGCCGGTGATGATCGTGATGCCAGGGCGCTGCTTGAGCAGCAGGTTGAGGCTGATCGGGTTGTTGAAGCGCTGGTAGTTGCGTTGGATAAGGATGGCCAGACACTGCTCGATAAAGATGAATACGGTGCATTGCTGGCAGATGTTGAATCGCTGAAACAGTGCCGTGAAACCGGTGATGCCAAGTCCATTGCCCGTGAAATTGAACGTATTGCCAAGTCCAGTGAAGAATTTGCTGCCCGTCGAATGAACCAGGGTATTCGTCAGGCTCTTTCCGGACAGAAGTTAGATGATTTGGAGGAGTTCTGAATGACTCGTATCGTTTTTCTACCTCACGATGAATTGTGCCCGGAAGGTGCTGTTCTCGAAGTTGAGCCCGGAGTCACAGTGTGCGACGCAGCTTTGCAGAATGGTATTGAAATTGAACACGCCTGTGAAAAGTCCTGTGCCTGCACCACCTGTCATGTCATTGTCAGGGAAGGCTTCGACAGCATGGAAGAGCCGGATGAGCTCGAAGAAGACATGCTGGACAAGGCCTGGGGGCTTGAGCCTGAGTCCCGGCTGAGCTGTCAGGCTGTGGTGGGTGATGAGGAGCTGGTGGTAGAGATTCCCAGGTACACCATTAACCAGGTTTCTGAACGTCGTTGATGTCGGTTGCTGGTCTGTTTGGGGTTTTCCCGAACAGATCAGCGCAATGATCATGGAGTGGGGTAATGAGTTTAAAGTGGGCAGATGTTTATGATATTGCCATTGAGCTTTATGAGGCTTATCCGGATGTGGATCCCCGGTATGTCAATTTTGTCGATCTGAGAAGCTGGGTTCTGGCGCTGGACAGTTTTGAAGATGATCCTGAGCGTTGTGGTGAAAAGGTGCTTGAGGCCATACAGATGGCCTGGATTGAAGAGTCTGAAGAGTGATTTTTTGGTGTTGAGGCTGAAAGAACTGACACTATCGACTCTATTGTATACAATGCTGCCAGAACTCCTGCTACGGACAGCCTGAGCCAGGGAGCCTGTCGGACTTAAGACTTTCCTACTGCGGTTGCGATAAATTGGTCTAAAAATTCCTGCTTCTTCGTCAAATAGCCCCGCTATTCTCCTCAGAAACAGAAATTTTTATCCTCAATTTCTCGCAATCCTCGCTACGGACGCTTAAGTCCGACAGGCTCCAAGACATGGAAAGCTGAGAGAGTCGTACGTTTTTAATAAGTAATAACAATCCCGAAAGGGCTCGAAAATGACAATCTGGAGATCGTAATGGCGGTAGAGCGCACTTTATCCATTATAAAACCTGATGCAGTAGCCAAGAGTGTCATCGGTAAAATTCTTGCTCGTTTTGAGCAGGCTGGTTTGCAGGTTGTAGCGACCAGGATGATCCATCTTTCTGACGAGCAGGCGGGTGGTTTCTACGCTGAGCACAAAGAGCGTCCATTTTATCAGGACCTGGTTGCGTTTATGACGTCAGGGCCTGTTGTGGTATCCGTCCTTGAGGGCGAGAATGCCGTAGCCCTGAATCGTGAGCTGATGGGCGCTACTAACCCGAAGGAAGCTGCTGAAGGCACCATTCGGGCTGATTTTGCAGAGACCATCGATGAAAATGCGGTTCATGGATCGGACTCAGTAGCTTCTGCTGAGCGTGAAGTGGCCTACTTCTTCGAAGGTTCGGAGATTTGCCCCAGAACACGTTAACGGAATCAGCCCGCTGACAAATTGTCAGTTTGCCCTGGCCTGACCGTGTTCGGGGTAAACATGAGAATATAAGCCATCAGGAGGCAGGCCTTCTGATGGCTTTGAGGTATTAATAAGATGTCAGAATTGATCGAGCCATCTATCGATCAGGCCAGTGAACTGGCTGGCGAGCTGCCCACTCAGGCAGCCAAAGTCAATTTGCTGGGGCTTTCACGAAAAAAAATGGAGGCCTTCTTTCTTACTATTGGTGAGAAAAAATTCCGTGCTGAGCAGGTTTTGAAGTGGATTCATCATCATCGGGTTGATAATTTCGATGAGATGACCAATATCAGTAAATCCCTTCGTGAGCGGCTTAAGGCCAATGCTGAAATTCGCGGTCCAGAGGTGGTCAGCAGCCATTTTTCTGAGGATGGGACCTGCAAGTGGGTTGTGCGGGTGGCCAGTGGCAGCTGTGTTGAAACGGTATTTATTCCTGAAAATGGACGCGGAACGCTGTGCGTCTCCTCCCAGGCAGGCTGTTCCCTGGATTGCAGTTTCTGTTCTACGGGCAAGCAGGGTTTTAACTCTGACCTGACGGTGGCGGAAATCATTGGCCAGGTATGGGTTGCAGCCCGTCATTTTGGCAATGTACCGGCCAGGATGGATCGATCCATTACCAATGTGGTTATGATGGGGATGGGCGAGCCATTGATGAACTTCGATAATGTCGTTGATGCCATGGGCCTGATGATGGACGACCTTGGCTATGGACTTTCCAAACGTCGGGTGACGTTAAGTACATCCGGTGTTGTGCCTGCGCTGAGAAAGTTAAGTGAGGTATCTAATGTCTCCCTGGCAGTGTCACTGCATGCGCCAAATGATGAGCTGAGAAACCAGCTGGTCCCGATCAACCGGAAGTATCCGCTGGATCAGCTGCTGGATGCGATCCATCATTACATGAACAGTTTGACGGACAGTAAGCGGGTCGTTACGATCGAGTATACGTTGCTTGCCGGTGTGAATGATCAACCTGAACAGGCACAGCAGCTGATTGCTTTGCTGAAAGATCTGCCCTGTAAGATAAACCTCATTCCGTTCAATCCATTTCCTCATTCAGGGTATGAAAGACCCAGCAATAATGCAGTGAGGCGGTTTCAGGAGAGTTTGCAGCTGGCTGGTTTTAATGTCACCGTAAGAAAGACAAGAGGTGATGATATTGACGCTGCCTGCGGTCAGTTAGTGGGCAATGTAATGGATAAGACCCGGCGCAGTGAGCGCTACATAGCAGCCAGACAGGTATAAGCTGTCCGGGATGCATCTGTTATCCGACAGGCTCCCGCAGGTTGCTAATCTCAACGGCGTCCCGGATATATTTATAAATTGCAAATGTGGGGATCAGCATGGGAGTCAAATTGAGGCCCATTGCACTACTGTTTTCTGTATCTCTGGCACTGACAGGCTGTGTCACCACGGACAGTCGGCCTGTTAATGAGAACAGGGCAGTGGTGGACTATATGAATCTGGCCAGGGGTTATCTTCAGGAAGGTTACTCGGAAAAAGCGGTAAGGCCGCTGGAAAGAGCGCTTGAGATTGAGCCCTATTCGGCCAGTGTCCATGGCATGCTGGGTATGGCTTATCAGCGTCAGGGGGAGGATCAGCTTGCCGAGCAGGCGTTCAACAAGGCGCTGGCCATTGACCCTGATGCCGCGGACATACGCAATAACTTTGGTGCTTTCCTGTTCTCCAGAAACCGGCTTCAGGACGCTTATCGTCAGTTTCAACTGGCTTCCGGGGATGTTGCATATTCCCAGCGCAGCCGAACCTTTGAAAACCTCGGGATTGTTGCTTTGCGGATGGGCCGGTCTTCCCTGGCGGTTGATCACTTTACCCGGGCTCTTCGTCTGAACAGTAACTTGCCAAGGGCCAATCTGGAGCTTGCCGCTATCTACAAAGAGCAGGGCAATCTCTACACAGGGTGGCAGCACTACCAGGCCTTTGCCGGTTCGGCGGAGCAGAGTCCTCGCAGTTTGCTACTGGGTATTGAGCTGGCAAGGGCAAACCGGGCTCAGGATAAAGCGGCAGGTTATGCTTTGAAGCTGGAAAGGTTGTATCCCGGCTCTGTGGAGCTGAAGCATTATCGGAGTCGATTGGGTCATGAGTGAACAGGATACTCAGCAGGAAGAAGTTATTCAGACGTTTGCTCCCGGTGCTGTGCTTGCCCGGGCCCGTGACAGTCAGGGGCTATCTATCCTTGAAGTGGCTGAAAGCCTGAAGATTACCGAAAGTTATGTTAAGGCCATTGAGGAGAGCACGTTTGATATCCTGCCACAGGCGGCATTTGTCCGTGGCTATATTCGTAATTATGCGAAACTGGTGGGGCTTAATGGCGAAGATCTGGTCAGGGACTTTGACCATTTTATGGGTGTCGATGGGCTGGAATCTCCGCGTTTACAGGGTTCTAAGAAGTTGAAGCCGCTGCGAGCTCACAGTGCACCTTCTCCGGTATATGCGCTTGCGCTTTTGCTGCTTGTGTCGCTGGGAGGGTTTGGTTATTACCTTTGGAATAGCTTGCTGGGTATCGAACCAGTGGTCGAGGTGGCCATTATCGAAGACGTATCTGAGGATGTGCCTGAGCCTCTGGTGACTGATGTCAGTGTTGTCTCTGTCCCCTCTGCTGCGGAAATTAGCGAGAGCGTGGAGGAAGAGGCTGTTCCAGCTGATGACACCACAATTTTAAAAGAAGACCCAAGCCTGGAAAAGGATCAGCCTGTTCTGAAAGAGACCATTTCAGAGGTTCTCCCAATTGCCATGGCCGGTTCCGAGGTTGTTGATACGACAGATGAGCCCAATTCACCAATTGTTGATCTGATTCAGCCTCTTGTTATTAATTTCTCAGAAGATTGCTGGGTTGAAATCAAGGATGCCACCGGTGAAGTGCTGATTTCAACCGTGCAGAGAGCCGGGTCTTCCATTAATCTAGATGTTTTTCCCCCAGTGAATTTGCGGTTCGGTAATACCTCTGGCGTGGACAGTATCCTGCTGGATGGCGAGCCGGTAGCCAAACCCAGCTCGAATACCCGGGTGGCCAGTGTCCTGTTAACAGGCAGTGGTCAGGGGTAAATCAATAGTCCTTAAAACTATGTCCTTTCAGTGAAGAAACTCCCGACAGCGATGGGCATTCTTTAATGGAAGGGCTGTGGGATTGTCACACAAAGGCGTTAACGGTTATAGTTGCCTACTTTTTATTGCGAACCGCCAAATCGCCTGTTCCTGACGAACCGGGTGAAGTTATGTGGTGTTTTTGGTAGAGGACATTTGAACTTGGGCAAGCAGCTTCAAGCCATCCGTGGGATGAATGATATTCTTCCTGAACAGACCCCTGTCTGGCAGTACCTTGAGCAGCAGGTACGCTCTGTCCTGAGCACTTATGGTTATCAGGAAATCCGGGTTCCGATTGTGGAAAGCTCTGCCCTGTTCAGCCGGGGTATTGGCTCTGGTACGGATATTGTTGAGAAAGAGATGTACACCTTTGAAGATCGCAATGGTGACAAGCTTTCCCTTCGTCCTGAGGCCACTGCCGGGGTTGTTCGCGCAGGTATTCAGCAGGGCCTGTTTTACAACCAGATTCAGCGGTTGTGGACTTCTGGTCCGATGTTCCGCTATGAGCGTCCGCAAAAAGGCCGTTATCGCCAGTTTCACCAGATCAGTGTTGAAGCCTATGGCATGACAGGTCCGGATATTGATGCGGAAATCATCATGATGACGGCACGGTTCTGGCAGAAGCTTGGTCTGTCAAAGCATGTCACGCTGGAGCTGAATACTCTGGGGACTCTGGAAGCCCGCATCCGTTATCGTGAAGCTCTGGTGACTTATCTCAGGGATTATGAGTCAGAGCTGGATGACGACAGCCGTCGTCGCCTGACCATCAACCCGCTGAGAATTCTCGATAGTAAAGATCAAAACACACAGAAAATTGTTGCCGGTGCACCCGAGCTGTTCGACTATCTGGACGAAGAGTCACAGGAACACTTTGCGCAGTTAAAGCAGATTCTGGATGAGGCGGGTGTTGCTTATCGCGTGAATCCAAGACTGGTGCGTGGCCTTGATTATTATGGCAGAACCGTTTTTGAATGGGTGACAGAAAGCCTGGGTGCCCAGGGAACTGTGTGTGCTGGCGGTCGTTATGATGCGCTGGTTGAGATGTTGGGTGGCAAGCCGACACCTGCCGTGGGCTTTGCCATGGGTATTGAGCGTCTGGTGTTGATGCTGGAAACGCTGCAGTTACTGCCGGAATCCGTTTCTAATCGGGTGGATGTGGCGGTGGTTGCTGTCGGTGAGGGTGTTGGCCACCGGGCGCTTCCGTTAGTGGAAAGACTGCGTGATGGATTGCCGGAGCTGAAGATTCTGATGAATTGCGGCGGTGGCAGCTTTAAAGCACAAATGAAGCGTGCAGATCGTAGCGGTGCTGCCTATGCTCTCATTCTGGGCGAAGATGAGTTGGGTGCGGGGATGGTTACTGTGAAATCCCTGAGGACGGATGAAGCCCAGCAGCAGCTGCCAATCGCCGATGTGGCCGGACATTTGCAAAAAGTACTATAGAATACTGCTGTTCAGTAAACTGCTCGTTGATGCGATCGTACTGTTAACGGCTTCAGGAAAGAAGTCAGGAGTAAAGGGTGAGTTACCAATCTGATGAAGAGCAGGTCCAACTGCTCAAGAATCTATGGAAAGACTATGGTCAGCCAGTTGTGCTGGGTGTTGCCATGACACTGGCAGCGGTTTCCGGTTATCAGTACTGGCAGAAGACGCAGCAGCAGGAAATTGCTGAAGCTTCATCGCTTTATCAGAACTTGCTGGATATTATTTCCAATGGATCCTCTCTGGAGCAACAGGCCCAGTTATCAGCGCCGCTGACTGAGGAGCAAAAAGCAACGGTAAGTCACGTTGTATCTTCATTGCAAAAGGATCATGGCAGCAGTCAGTATGCCGCCTTTGCAACGCTTTTTCTGGCTCAGCAGCAGGTGCAAGATAACCAGTTAAGTGCCGCCCGGGCTTCCCTGGAGTGGGTTCTGGCTCAGAAACCCGCAGTTGAAATTCAGACAATGGCCAGTGTCCGGCTGGCAAGGGTACTGATCAGTGAGTCTTCCGGGAATGGTCAGCAGGCGCTGGATATCCTGACCCGACTGAATGCTGGCAAGTCCTATGAGGCAACCGTAGAGTCAGCAAAAGGCGATGCTTACCTCGCCCTTGGTGATCGTAAGCAGGCCGAGACGGCTTACCGCAAAGCGGTCGATGCCGCACAGGACAACGGCCTGAACCGTCCGTTGTTGCAACTCAAGCTGGACGATCTGGCCGCAATGGCACCTCAGGAGGGGTAACGCAATGGAGAGGTTATTTAAAGGCTCTTTGATTCTTCTGCTGATGCTGGGACTCTCTGCATGCAGTCTTTTTTCATCGGATGAAGAGGAGGTGAGAACGGCCAAACCTCTCCAGACGATTGCTGAGGAAAAGGTCAGGCTGGTTGAAGTGTGGTCCAGGGGTGTTGGCAAAGGGGTTGGCAAGCGATTTGAAAGCCTGAAGCCCGCGTTGGATGGCGATAAAGTCTTTGTTTCTGGCGCAGAAGGTACGGTTTTTGCACTTGAGCGTGATACCGGAAAGGAAGTCTGGAAGAAAAAACTCAATACCCGTGTTGGTGGTGGCGTCAGTGCCGCAGCGGGTATGGTGTTGCTTGGGACGCTGGATGGTGAAGTGATTGCCTTGGACCAGGACAATGGCGATGAACTCTGGCGAGAGCGAGTCAGTAGCGAGATTCTCAGTGCGCCGATAACTGATGGTTTCTATGTCGCTGTGCAGAGTATTGATGACCGTCTGACCGTGCTTGATGCTGAGAGCGGACAGTACCTCTGGCGTCAGGAAGCGCTGCAGCCGGCGCTGACGTTAAGAGGTTCAGCTGCTCCACTGATCTTCAGCGAAGCGGTGTTTGCCGGGTTTGCCAGCGGCGAAGCAAAAGCCTTCCGTCTGAAAAACGGTGCACCATTGTGGAGTTCCCGGGTTGCCGCCCCCAAGGGCAGTACTGAGCTGGAACGGATGGTTGATATCAAGGGGGCTCCGCTGATCCTTGGAGATTCCATTTTCTTTGTCAGCTTCCAGGGCAATGTTGCCGGGTTGGACCTTTACAGTGGCCGGGTTCGCTGGGCAAAAGAGCTGTCCAGTTATGAATCCATGTCAGAAGGGTTTGGTGCTATCTACCTGACCAGTGAAGAGAGTTATGTCAGCTCCATTGACCAGAGAACCGGTGCCGCTAACTGGCGACAGGAAGATTTTGAGTTCCGTCAGCTGTCTGCACCCGCAGCGTTCAGCAGTTATGTTGTGGTCGGCGATGGTGAGGGTTATGTGCACCTGTTGTCGCAGGTTGATGGCAGTCAGGCTGGACGTTTCAAGGCTGACTCTTCTGCAATTAAAACCCAGCCTCTGGTGGATGGTGACTTGATCCTGGTCTTGTCAGCTGATGGTGAGCTGGTTGCTTTGAAGGAAAAAGCTTCCGGGTAGTGGAAGCTGGTTTCTGACTTTTAAGAATGTTGTCGGGCTGAATCTTTAAAAGGATTCAGCCCGTTTTCAATTTCGGTCTGATGACCGATGCGCTGGGAAAGCGTGTTCTGAATGATTTCCCCGCTGCGTAATTTGTAATTTTGGTAAATCTTATGGTTCCTGTAATTGCCCTGGTGGGTCGGCCAAATGTTGGCAAGTCCACCCTTTTTAACCGTCTGACCCGCTCCCGGGATGCTTTGGTAGCCAACGTGGCCGGGTTAACCCGCGACCGGAAATACGGTGAGGGCAAAATTGGTTCGCATCCCTATATTGTCGTGGATACCGGCGGTATCTCCGGTGATGAAGAGGGGATTGACTCTGCCATGGCAGAACAGTCGCTGGCGGCCATCAATGAGGCGGATGTTGTCCTGTTTCTGGTGGATGCCAAAGCCGGGTTGACAGCTGCTGATGAAATGATTGCTTTGCACCTTCGCAAACAGGGCAAAAAGTATCACCTGGTGCTGAATAAGGTAGACAGGGTGGATGCTGAGCAGGCCGAGGCGGATTTTGCTTCCCTGGGTATCGGCGAAGCCTATCATATTGCTGCCGTGCATGGTCGGGGTGTCAGCAACATGATCAATGACGTGCTGCTGGAGTGTACTGACGGTGAGGCAGAAGAGTCTGATGAGCTGTCAACCAGGCCCAGAGGTATCAAGATTGGTATCGTTGGTCGCCCTAACGTGGGTAAATCTACCCTGGTTAACCGCCTGTTAGGCGAGGAACGAGTGGTTGTTTACGATCAGGCGGGAACGACCCGTGACAGTGTTTACATTCCTTATGAGCGTTTTGGTCAGGACTATACGCTGATTGATACGGCAGGTGTCCGCAGAAGAGGCAAGGTGTCCGAATCCATCGAAAAGTTTTCGGTCATCAAGACGCTGCAGGCGATTGAAGATGCCAATGTGGTGGTTCTTGTGCTGGATGCCCGTGAAGGTATTGTGGAGCAGGATCTGCATCTGCTGGGCTTTGTTCTGGACGCGGGGCGTGCTGTGGTCATTGCACTGAACAAGTGGGATGGCATGGAAGAAGAGCAGAAAACCCAGGTAAAGACAGAGCTGAAGCGTCGACTCGGGTTTATCAATTATGCCCGCATTCACATGATTTCGGCAAAACACGGTACCGGTGTTGGCAATTTGTATGACTCTATTGAAGAGGCGTATGAAGCGGCGACGAGTAAACTGTCCACCAATCGTCTGACGCGAATTCTGGAAGATGCTGTTAAGGAGCATCAGCCGCCCATGGTCAATCATCGCCGTATTAAGCTGCGTTACTGCCATGCTGGAGCCATGAATCCGCCAACGATTATTATTCATGGTAACCAGACTGAGCGGGTGCCCGCAGCTTATCGACGTTATCTGGAAAATACCTTCCGTAAAGTGCTGAAGATTATGGGAACGCCTATTCGAATTGAGTTCCGCTCAGGTGATAACCCTTATGCGGAAACCAAAGAGGTTGATCAGAGGCAGGCTCACCGTAAGCGCAGAGTTGAAAAATCGGCGCAGTTTGCCAAAGAGAAGCGTAAGACAAAGCGTTCCTGACTGGTTCAGGTGAGTAATCAATGAAAAACAATCTGTTCGAACACATACCTGACGAATTACCTGAAGAGTTGTTTGAGACTCTGCAGGAATCCGGGGGCGTGAAAATAGAGCGGATTGTTTCCCGTGGTCATACGACGCCGATAGGAGAGTGGTATGACCAGTCCCGGGATGAGTGGGTGGTGTTGTTAAGGGGTTCAGCTGTACTGGAGTTTGATGGGGAAAGAGCCTCTGTCACTCTCCATGCCGGTGATTATATCATGCTGCCTGCCGGGTGCAGGCATCGGGTTGCGTGGACTCAACCCGATGTTGATACCATCTGGTTAGCGGTTCATATTAATTTGTGATTTTTTCCACTTTGCAGATTGCCTCGCCCTTGAAGAATCGTGTGGTTACCTGATCGCCTTCCCGGAGCTGCTGGCTGCTTCGGATAATGGCATCGCCAGCCATGGTGATGGCATAGCCCCTTGAAAGTGTTGCCAGAGGGCTCACGGCGTTCAATTCTCCAGACACTTTCTCCAGTTTCAGGTGACGTCTTTCCAGGCTGCTGGATATGAGCTGAATCAGCTTTTGCCCCATATATTCATTACGGCTTTTCAGCAGCTCCAATTTACGTTGGGGGTTCTGTTGATTTGCCCGGTCTCTGAGCCGACCCAGGCTTGATTGAGCCCGTTCCAGTTTCAGGGTGATGGCCTGTTTTAACCGGATTTCCAGATCATCCAGCCGCTGGCTGTTGTCTCTCAGACGATCCCCGGGGTGTCTTAACCGTTTTTGCAGGTTATCAAGCTCTCGCTGGCTTAACTGCAGCTTATGACGAGTCAGTGTCGTGAGCTTTCTGCTGATCAGGTTAAGCTGATTTAACAGGGCCTGGCGATCCGGGCTGAGGATTTCTGCCGCTGCTGATGGGGTTGCGGCCCGGTGATCAGCCACAAAGTCGGCAATGGTAAAGTCAATTTCATGACCAACGGCACTGACTATGGGGATAGGGCAGTCTGCTATGGCCCTGGCCACCAACTCTTCATTGAATGGCCACAAATCTTCCAGTGAACCACCGCCGCGACCAATAATCAGTACATCAAACCGGTTGGCACTTGTTGCCAGTTTTAGCGCATTGACCAGTTCGTGTTTTGCCTGCTCTCCCTGAACCGAGCTGGGAATAATGGTGACCGGTATGGCAGGAAAGCGTCTCTTCAGTACGGTGAGGATATCCCGAATGGCTGCGCCGGTGGGTGAGGTGATCACCCCGATATGCTTTGGGTGAGCGGGCAGGGGTTGTTTGCGCGTGATGTCGAACAGGCCTTCAGCGGCCAGTTTTGCCTTGAGAACCTCAAAGGCTTTTTGCAGGTCACCGGTGCCGGCATTATCCATGTGTTCAACAATCAGTTGATAGTCGCCTCTTCCTTCATACAGGCTTACGCGCCCCCTGACCATCAGCAGCATGCCTTCAGTCGGGACAAACTTAAGCGCCTGGTTACGGTTGCGGAACATGGCGCAGCGGATCTGTGACTGTTTGTCCTTCAGGGTGAAATACCAATGCCCGGAGCTGGGACGGGCCAGTCCGGATATTTCGCCCTCAACACGGACATTATTGAAGTTCATCTCCAGCAATCGCCTGGCTTTACCATTTAACTCCGTAACAGAGAGGGCTTTTGCGGATGCCTCAGCGTTTTGCGTCGGTTTGTCTGTAAAGTGGTGCATGGATCAAGCCTGGCAGGGGGATTGTCGGTTTTTTTGGTATTCTGCCTGAATAAGTGGTTTAGCTGAAGTTGAAATATAGGGTATACTTGTCCGAATTTTTTTCCCATAAAATAAACTCTTGGTAACAGGCAATGCTGAGAATTGCACAAGATGCACTCACCTTCGATGATGTCCTCCTCCTGCCCGGCTACTCCGAAGTCCTCCCCAAAGATGTCTCCCTGAAAACCAAACTGACCCGCGGTATTGAGCTGAATATTCCGCTGATTTCTGCGGCGATGGATACCGTTACCGAAGCGTCTCTGGCTATTGCCATGGCCCAGGAAGGCGGAATCGGGATTATTCACAAGAATATGACGCCGGAGCAGCAGGCCGCTGAGGTGCGCAAGGTTAAGAAGCACGAAAGTGGTGTGGTCAAAGACCCGATTACCATTGATGCCAGTGCCACTGTCAGAGATCTTCTGGAGCTGACCTCCAGACATAATATCTCCGGTGTTCCCGTGCTTTCTGGCAGCGATCTGGTGGGTATTGTTACCAGTCGTGACGTCCGCTTTGTTTCTAATCTGGATAAAGCCGTTTCCGAGATCATGACCCGGAAAGAGCGTCTGGTGACGGTTCAGGAAGGTACTGATCCGGAGACCGTTCGCAAGCTTCTGCACAAGCATCGTATTGAAAAAGTGCTGGTGGTGGATGATCAGTTCAATCTCACCGGTATGATGACCGTTAAGGACATTAAAAAGGCCCAGCAGTACCCGAATGCATCGAAAGACAGTCAGGGACAGTTGCGCGTCGGGGCAGCGGTGGGTACCGGGGCGGAAACGCCTGATCGTGTCGCTGCCCTGGTGGCTGCTGGCGTTGATGTCATTATCGTCGACACTGCTCATGGCCATTCCCGTGGTGTGATTGAGCGAGTGAAGTGGGTAAAGGAAAACTACCCGCAGGTTCAGGTGATCGGTGGAAATATAGCCACCGCCGAGGCTGGCAAAGCTCTGGTCGAAGCGGGTGCTGATGGTGTTAAAGTGGGTATCGGTCCGGGCTCTATCTGTACTACCCGTATTGTGACCGGTATTGGTGTGCCTCAGATCACTGCGGTAGCCAATGTGGTTGAAGCGCTGAAAGGCACCGGAGTGCCTGTTATTGCTGATGGCGGTATCCGTTTTTCCGGTGATATGGCAAAAGCGATTGTTGCCGGTGCCAGTACCGTCATGCTGGGCAGTATGCTGGCGGGTACTGAAGAAGCGCCGGGTGAAGTGGAGCTTTACCAGGGGCGTAGCTACAAGGCTTATCGTGGCATGGGTTCTCTGGGGGCAATGTCCCAGGCTTCCGGTTCCAGTGACCGTTATTTCCAGAGTGCCGAAGCGGGTGCTGAAAAGCTGGTTCCAGAAGGTATTGAAGGGCGTGTACCTTACAAGGGGCCTCTCCATGCCATTATCCATCAGATGGTGGGTGGCTTGCGTGCCGCGATGGGGTATACCGGTTCTGCTGATATGGAAACCATGCGCACCCGGCCACAGTTTGTTCGCGTGACCAATGCCGGTATGGCCGAATCCCATGTTCACGATGTAACGATTACCAAGGAAGCGCCTAACTACCGTGTTGGTTAAGACTGCTTCACAGCGTTGTTCATGTTGACACCTGCAGCCGGACAGAAATGAGATAGCTTCTGACCGGCTGTTTACTTTCAGTAAGGGTAAGCCTCCCGGCCTTGCTGATCACAGGACTTAGAGATTAATCATGTCCCAGGATATCCATTCAGACCGCATTCTGATTCTTGATTTTGGTTCCCAGTACACCCAACTCATTGCCCGAAGAGTGCGTGAGATCGGTGTTTATTGTGAACTGCATCCCTATGATATGGATGCTGCCGCTATTCGGGAGTTCAGCCCGAAAGCGATCATTTTGTCCGGCGGCCCTGAATCCGTTACCGGTGACAACTCTCCAAAAGCCGCAGATATTGTTTTTGAACTCGGTGTGCCTGTGCTGGGTATCTGCTATGGCATGCAGACCATGGCAGAGCAGATGGGTGGCAAGGTCAGTACCTCTGATCTGCGTGAGTTTGGCTATGCCCAGGTTCAGCTGGAAGAGAAAGTGCGCCTTTTTGATGGCATTGAAGACCATGTCTGTGAAGGTGGTCGTCTGACTCTGGATGTCTGGATGAGCCATGGAGATAAAGTGACCGCCATACCTGAAGGCTTTGTGGTTGCTGCTTCCACTGGCTCCTGCCCGATTGCTGCCATGGCTTGCGAAGAAAAGCAGTATTACGGTGTCCAGTTCCACCCTGAAGTGACACATACCACCCAGGGATTACGAATTCTAGAGCGTTTTGTGGTTGATATTGCCGGGTGTCAGAAACTGTGGACGCCAGGCAAGATCATCGATGACGCTATTGCCCGTATTCGTGAGCAGGTGGGTGAACAGAAGGTGTTGCTGGGACTGTCCGGTGGTGTTGATTCCAGTGTCGTAGCGGCGCTGCTGCATAAGGCTATTGGTGATCAGCTGGTCTGCGTTTTTGTTGATAATGGTCTGCTCCGCCTTCATGAAGGCGATCAGGTGATGGCCATGTTTGCAGAAAATATGGGGGTTCGGGTTATTCGTGCGGACTCTGAAGCGCTGTTTCTGGGTCGCCTGAACGGTGTTCAGGATCCTGAAGACAAGCGCAAGATTATTGGCAATACCTTTATCGAAGTGTTTGATGAACATGCCAGTGCCCTGGACAACATCACTTTTCTGGCCCAGGGCACCATCTATCCGGATGTTATTGAGTCTGCTGGTTCAACAACCGGTAAGGCCCATGTCATCAAGTCCCATCATAATGTGGGCGGGCTGCCGGAAGAGATGAAGATGGAGTTGGTTGAGCCGCTGCGTGAGCTGTTCAAGGATGAGGTTCGAACCATAGGTCTGGAGCTGGGTCTGCCTTATGACATGGTATACCGTCACCCATTCCCGGGGCCGGGCCTCGGTGTTCGCATCCTGGGCGAGGTCAAAAAGGAATATGCGGATATTCTCCGCCAGGCGGATGCTATTTTCATTGAAGAACTGCGTAAGGCCGACTGGTATCAAAAGACCAGCCAGGCTTTTGCTGTTTTCCTGCCGGTGAAATCCGTTGGCGTGGTGGGTGATGGTCGCCGCTATGAGTATGTGATTGCCCTGCGAGCAGTGGAAACCATAGACTTTATGACCGCTCGCTGGGCCCACCTGCCCTATGATCTGCTGGAAAAAGTCTCTAATCGGATCATCAATGAAATTGAGCATGTTTCCAGGGTGACCTATGATGTATCCAGTAAGCCACCGGCTACGATTGAGTGGGAGTGATACAGTTATTACTAAATGTAATATCTGATTCCTTTACTTATACTTGCTTTGGGTATTTATATCGGGAGCAATGGTGCATAATGCGCCCATTCAGGGGTGATGTAGTGAGTATCCTCTTGCTACATTCCTGCCTGTGATCCTCTTTCCCTAGTTAGAGGCGCGCTGTTTATCAGTAAATCGGAATAGGGTGACGTCCGTAGTCCGATTGAAAGGAAATGGTGCCGAAGTGAGCCTGGTGGTCAACCAGTCTCACTGGTAGTGCATCGAACAGGTGTACTACTGTCACAGTTTTTACTGTGGAGAGCTAACGGGTACCAGAGAGCGCTGATGAGGTTTTCTTTATTCGCGCTTCCTCCATGTACGCTTGCCTCCTGATCTAATTACAACTGGTTCACTCATCCTGATAAGCATTGGAATAACGGGCATGGGTGATCAATAAACGAGATCAGTTTTTATGGAATTAACCAGTTTCAGTGATTCGTCGTTATCGTTATTGGCCCCAGCCGTCGCAATTATTCTGGCAGTCATAACCCGGAAAGTATTGTGGTCTCTGGGCGCTGGTATTGTCACCGGTGCGTTACTGCTGACCGGCTTGAACCCGCTTATCACCGTTCATCGTATTTTTGATGGGTTTGTTGGTGTGTTTTGGGATGAAGGCCTTAATTTTAGCAATCTCTATATTCTGTTGTTTTTGCTGGTTCTGGGTGTGATCACCAGCCTGATCACTATTTCTGGAGGAGCCAGGGCCTTTGGTGAGTGGGCTCGTGAGCGTGTCAAGACACGTCAGGGATCGCAGGTACTGACGGTCTTTCTCGGTGTTATCATTTTTATTGATGATTATTTCAACAGCCTTGCCGTGGGGAGTATCAGTAAGCCACTCACTGACCGGCACAAAGTCTCAAGAGCCAAGCTCGCTTATTTGATTGATTCGACCGCTGCTCCAATCTGCGTAATTATGCCAATTTCAAGCTGGGGTGCTTATATCATTGCTCTGGTGGGTACTATTATGGCGACCCACGGTGTTGTTGGCGATAGCCCGGTCTTTTCATTCCTGGCCATGGTTCCCATGAACCTTTATGCAATTTTTGCGCTGGCGCTGGTTTTCTTTACTGCAGCCATGGATCTTAATGTTGGCCCCATGGCCAGACACGAGAGTGCAGCGCTTGCTGGCAATCTGTTTGATGCCAATAAGGGTAACCCTCCGGGTGCTCCAGCTCTGGAAGAAGATGAAAATGGCCGTGTGGCGGATCTGGTGTCACCGATTCTGGTACTGGTGCTGGCAACGATCGCTGCCATGATCTGGACGGGGTATACCGCTCTTGCTGGTGATGATCAGGCATTTTCCATTCTGGGTGCCTTTGAGAATACCGATGTTACGTTATCACTGATCAGTGGCGGTATGATTGGTCTTCTGTTTGCGATGGCCCGGTTGTTGGGTCGAAATATTTCCGGAAACACCTGGAAGAAGGCGATCGCTGAGGGCAGCAGGTCAATGTTGCCAGCTATTTATATTCTTGTGTTTGCCTGGATTCTGACTGGAATAATTGGCCAGCTGGAGACCGGTAAGTATCTGGCTGGTCTGGTTGGTGGGAATATTTCTCCCAGCTTTCTGCCAATGATGCTTTTTATTGTCTCTGGTGTGATGGCTTTTGCTACCGGAACCAGTTGGGGCACCTTTGGTATTATGCTGCCCATTGCCGGAGATATGGCGGCAGCAGCGGACATAGCCATGATGCTGCCCATGTTGGCCTCTGTGCTGGCAGGTGCTGTGTTTGGTGATCACTGCTCCCCGATTTCTGATACCACAATTCTTTCGTCCACCGGGGCATCCTGTCACCACATGGATCACGTCAATACTCAGCTTCCTTACGCGCTTGGCATAGCGGCTGTAGCCATGTTCGGGTATCTGGTCATGGGGATTACTCACTCGATTTCCTTAGGCTTTGCTGCATCACTCGTGGCGTTTACAGGTCTTATTATTCTGTTCAGAAGGATTTCTTTGAAATCTCGCTTTTTGGCACCCGCTTCCGGTCATCTGGCCAAGTAATTAAGCTGCACTATGCTTAAGGAGAGGCAGGGACGCCTTTTTGAACTTATTTAAATCAAGGGCATGGATGCTATGAGCTTTGAACAATTGATGAATTCATACGCTGCTCGTCAGCAGATAGATGAGCTGGAGTATGAAAACGACAGATATTCTCTGTTGGTTGATGGTCGGATAGAGGTTGCCTGTTTTCAGGCCAATGGTCGCTTTTATGCTTATAGCATCATTGCCAGGCTGCCCGGGGATAATAGTAAGCGTGAAGAATTGTTGATCAGGCTGCTGGGAAAAAACCTGGCTCTGGTTGCCCATGAGCGTGTTTCATTGTGTATCGACCCTGATGTCGATGCTTTGGCTCTATATGCTTCTGCTCCGATAAAGAGCCTGAATGTTGATGGTATTGAAGAGGTCATTGCAGCATTGGCCAATAATCATGCACTTTTTGTCAATTGGGTTGAGCAAAGTGCCCCCCCTGGCCCAGCCATGATGTTCATGTCCTAATAGAAGCTGCTGTCAGTTCGATATATAAGGTATGTCAATGATTAGAGTTGTTCGATATGCCTTTGAAAAAGCAGCAATCCACTGGTTCCTCAATATTTGGTTGCCTGGTTGCCAGTACTGAAGCTGCCTATTTCAATGGACTCCGGCGTGCCAATGACGGATTTCTGAAAGCCATCATTCGTTACAGTCGATTCAAAGAGATACATATATTTTCCCCTCAGTCGTTATTGCCGGAGTTGAGAACCGGCTGGGAATCTTTTCTTCAGCATTATGGCAGTGATAAAGCCATCCATTTCTTGCCGGCTCATGAGTTAAACCGGTATTTTTCCAGGGTCAGGTACCAGGTTTTTCATCAGGGTGATCCCTGGGTTGGTCATCTCGCAGCGCTTCGTGATGCGTACTGTGTGGAACCATTTCCTATTACGGGTCGGGCTCATACGCTGAGTACAGACTCAAATATGTCAAATACCCGTGATTTATTGTTGTCACCGCTAAAAAGCTGTGACGCAATTTTATGCAGCAGCGCAGCGCAGAAAAAAGTGATGATGCGTCTGTTGTCTGCTGCAAGTTCCAGTATTTCAGATCATATTGGTGTGGCTATACCTTACAAGGGGAGTGTTGCAAAGCTGCCCCTGGGGATAGATCCTGATGAGCGTTATGCAGGAAGTAAAGAGGAAGCCAGAGAGGTATTGGGTGTTGCTCAGGAATCTTTTGTCATTTTAACCCTTGGCCGGATTGCTCCTTCAAACAAGATGGACCTCCATCCGGTATTGCTGGTAATGAATGATCTGGTGGAGGGTTATGGGCACCGAAATATCAAATGGATTATTGCGGGTGCAGGAGATGCTGGCAATCCAACGGTGCAGTCCCTGTTAAAACAAGCTTATGATTTAAACCTTGAAGGCAGTGTCCGCTTTGAGCTGGAAATTGCAGATGACCGTAAACATCAATGGCTGTCAGCCTGTGATCTGGTTCTGACGCTTTCGGATAATATTCAGGAAAGTTTTGGCATCGTACCTCTGGAAGCAATGGTTAATGGCAAGGCTGTTGTTTTATCCGACTGGAATGGCTATTCGGAATTGGTTGATGATGGGGTCAGTGGCTGTTTGATTGAAACCGTATCGACAGATTTGGATGATCTCGCCCGTCCACTTGGTTCATTATTGACGGACCATGCCCATATGCTGCAAGCCCAGGGGACAGCGGTTAATTTAAGCCAATGTTCAGAGAAAATTCATCAGTTGATTCAGGAGCCTGAACTTCTGTCTGGCATGGGAGAGCAGGGAAGGCAGAGAGTATTTGAGAATTATCGATGGGAAGCCGTTGTTGATGAGTATCATCAGTTGGTGAGTGGTCTGAATAAAGACGCTGATCAGATTTCCCGATTAAATAAAAGGCCAGTTGGGCTTCCTTATCATCAGATATTTGAGCATTACCCAGCCAGTCAGTTGACAGATGACCAGTTCCTTACGACAACGGATCGAGGTGTTAGATTGCTGCTGAGATCCGAGCAGTTTGTTCACTATACCGAAATGGACTCATTGTTAAAAACGGACCTGATTGACCAGGTAGCCCGTCTTTGTCTATCCGGTTGCCATGTGACGGACCTGAAGGCGAAGTTTCCTCAGGAACCGGCACTTCTGTTGAATATTATGTGGATGTGTAAATATCAACTGCTGGCTCTGACCGATAAACCGTCAATAAATCAGGCTGACCATCAAAAAAGATGGTGGCCTGAAGAGCAAAGGCTCCCGGCTGAGGTGATGCTGCATCTGGATTGTGTCGAGCCTCATCGGTTCAGGCTTCTGGAGCCTTTGCTTTGCTGGCTGGATGTGCAGCTGGCGTTCTACCATAACCAGTCAGAAAGCCCTGAATTTCGAGCGAGCCTGCTCAAGCCCTTTGCTGCAAAGCTGGATGGTCAGTTGTTGCAGGCAATTGGCTGGGTTGCTGAGATGAAAGGGACTGTGCAATATACCGATGTGTTGGACTCTGTCGTTGAGCAGGGCGGGCTGGTATTCCTGAGTGCTGAATTTCCTTTGTGGTATCGTTTGAATCGCTTATGGATTATCCGTGCACTGAAAGACTTTAAACAATTATTTGCCCGGTTTTACAGAGATCTTGGGGGTGTCAATCAGCTATTTTCTGATCGCTGGCAACAGCCAGCGCAGAGTATTGCCCGCCTTGATTTTCCGTTAAGTACTTCGTCTTCTTGCATGATTGCCATTATCGTTTGCGATAATGGCGAGAAGCTGGTTTATAAAAACAGGGATCTGGCTGTCGAGCGGCAGATTATCGGGCATACTGCTGATAACAGTAATATCGCCGGTAAGCTTAACCAGTGGCTGGGTGAGCAACCTGGGCTGGCGACCATAAGGATATTGTCAGGATCTTTTCAAGGCGCTTACGGTTATAGTGAATTTGTTGATAGAGGTCTCAATGAGGTGCTGGATGATCAGCAGATAAACGATTATTACCAGCGCCTGGGAGTTATTGCTGGTTTATCGATCCTGTTGGGAATGGGGGATGTTCATAATCGGAATGTCGTATCCAGAAATGGCATACCTCATCTTGTGGATGTTAAAGCTGCTTTCTGCCCTGGTGTTATAAAAGCGTTCGAGTCTGAGTTGAATGATCCCCGGGGAGCCTTCTGTGGCACGGATAACAGCTTTATGCTCACGTCTCTCTGGAGCGTTGTTGAACAGTTCCACTTTAATGGTTATCGGGATTGCCTCTTCCAGTTGGTTAATGGTGAATTGATTGAGATGCCGCCGGTGAAAGAGAGTCTGGTGACCAATAATTTGGTCCGGACCGCTGCGAGTGACACGTTATCGAACATCAAGCCTTTCCTTTGCAGTCAATATGCCAGTGCTTTTGAAAAAGGCCTCGATGCTACGTTCAGGGTTGTTGTGGATCATCACGATGACTGGTGTGCGCTTCTGGAGCGTTGTAAAGGAATGACTGTTTGTCACTTACCGCGTTTAGATCAGGAGTTCTATTGGCAACAGAAAGTGAATCTATGGACCTTTCATGGCTTTCAGGCATTCTCAGGAAAGCGTCTCAAGGGGTATTTTGACAGGGTGGTAAGTCGATTATGTCAGGGGGCAGAAGAGATTCAACGCTGGGGTGAACCTGAGTGGTTTGAACCTGCAACAACGCTGTCAGATGAGTTGGTGAAGAATTTGCTTTCTGGCTCAATTACTGAGTTCAGGCGTGAAGTTGGAGGGAAGGGAGTATTCAGTGAGTCTGGTTCCGGGCTATCTGAAAGGGTAATTTCTGACCATTATTTTTCAGTTGATACGTTAAGCAAGTCTGTCCGTCTGGTGCAGACTATGGCTGAGAACCCTCAGCAACTGGAGCAATTTCTAATCTTTCTTACGGCGGTGGTCAAGCAGTGGATGATTGAGAAAGCGGTGCCGGGGAAAAACTTCCCGGAAGCTTTGCGAGGTAAGCTTCCGGAATAAGCTATTGGCCGTGGATGTTGGCAAGAAGTTCTCTGGCCATTTCAGCGGGTTCTGCCTCTTTTGAAGACAGCAGTGGTTTAAGATAGTCTTCACTTTCTTTATTACGTCCCTCAAACATCAAAGCTAATCCCAGAAAGGCCTTGATAGTAGGATCTTCAGGGTGCTTTGCCAGACCTTCCTTATGCAACAGGTCAATAGCTTCCTGATGACGTTTTCGATTCATAAACTCAAGGGCAAAGCCGATGGTGCTAAGCGGGCTGTCAGGCCTGGCGGCTTCAATACCGTTGAAAATGCCAAAAGCATGTTTTGGCAGCCCGGTTCCGCTGGCCATAAAGCCAATATCCGCCAGAGTTTTTAAAAGTTTGTCATCAATCATTGCTGACTATCTCCATCCATAAAATTAGTTTAGAGCTTCTGAATAATACTCTGTATCGTATCCTTGATGGATTTGACGATACTTGAACGAAGACCTTCAACAATCATGTACTTGTTGAACTCTACCTGGAACTCAACCATATCCTTGGTACTGTTAGGATCCATATTGGCGACACGGGTTTTCAGTGCTGTATCGAGCGCTTCTGCCTGGCTTCCGAATGTTTCAGATACTTTGTCAAAGCTGAAACCGGCGCTTCCTGGCTGATTGTAATTCGGGTTGTAGGTATCCTGGTATGCCATGGCTGAGTTCCCTCTCAGGCTTTTGATTGACCGTGATGCTGTTTCCAGCTCTTATCAACGACCTCCATAGCCGCAACTACAGCGGTGAGCAGGCTGTCGATTTTTGAAAAATCTTCCGGAGCTGCGCCTTTATCTTTTAATCCTTTCAGGCGAGTCGCTTCAGAGAGTAAATGGTTAAGGATCTGATCCCGGTAGGAGCCGTCCTTATCTTGAATCAACTGTTCTTCAGTTGTTGAGAGAAGAATATTCTCTTCATTTTTCGGTTTGTCCGTCACGGTTCCCTCCAAGACGGTATTTGATTCTGTCAGTTCCGTTAGCTAATAAAAGATACTCAAGGTTGATATCTTCAATTATATACCCATTAGAAAGTTTTGCTCCTATGAGGTACTTGGAACCATCGATCAGTATCACGTAAGGCACTTTGCCCATACTGATACCGCGTATATTTAACGATAAAGGTGATTGACTGTCCGTTATTGTACCTCCTGCATACTTGGTGGCTAATTCAATGGATGGTTTGTTGGCGTATTTTTTCTGAAATTTGGCTACTACCGTTTGCAGGTCATAAACTTGTCCTTCATCCAGCAGGTGCCCTTTCAGGATCACCGTTTGATCCCGGGTGACGACATGAATTCTTGGTATCAACCCTTTTTCCCGCAGCATGGATTTGAGGGTATTGACCCGGCTAATCTGGTTCTCAACCTGATCAACAACTGACGTAAGCCCATAAATCTCCTGTTTGAGCATGCTGATAATGTTATCAAGCTCATCAGAAGTTGAAACATATCCGGTTATCACCAGAGATCCGGGCGTGTTATCCAGCTCCAGCTCAAGTTTGTCATAACCACGGTCTCTGAGAAGCAGTTCAGCGTTATCACGCATTTCATTCATAACAATGATCTGCAAATTAAAAGGAATGCCCTGCTTTCTGAGAAATTTTTGCAGTTCAAGTCTGTCCTGAAGCGTTGGTGTATAACCCGACACGAGTAATGATTTATCGGGCAGCTGTTTGAACTTTACCTCTTTAAGTCCAAGCTGGTCCCTGGCCTTTGCCGAGATTTCGAGAACTCCCGGGATGCTTGTTACTTTTTGTACTTCGGTATCCGTGTTGGAAATCATCAGACTCACGCCGGCTATCATAATCAGCAGTATGACTGGAATGGCGGCAAGCCATCTTTTATCAATACTTGCTAAAAAGGATGTATCATCAAAATCGTCCTCATCTTCTTCGTCATCCTCTTCATCCTCATCTGACAGTGGCTGCTGAAAGTCAGATCCAGATAGATCCAGCTCATCTGGGTCAGGGGATGGCAGCTCTTCCTCGCTGACAGTCAGTTCCTGTGTTGGGGGAGGGGCTATGTTCGGCAGTGCCAGAGGTGGCCACTCTGCATCAGCGGGGCCGATAGCTATAAACAGGCTGCTTGAGGTAACAATATCAAAGTGGCGGTACTGAATACTCGAGCCTGCGGGCTCGCCATTTACATATAAAGGCGTATCCGCTGTGCTTGATTGGATTTTGATCTGGCCATCATTGGAAATCTCAATAATGAGCTCGATATCATTCAGGTTGTCGTCGGTTAATACCAGGTCACAACCATCATCTTTACCCAGGGAGTACCTGCCCGGCTCGATGGGGATCTCGGCACCAATATGGTTGCCGGAGAGTATTTTCAGGTAAAATTCAGTCATCAATGACCTCCTGCCATGGTAAAGCAGAAAATGATCTGACTGGGCTCGTAGACGGTTTTATGGTCAACATCCTGTTGATTCTGTCCGTAGTTAGTACTGGTGTCTTTACGTGCTCTGACTATCTGCGTAAATTGTGTCTTAAAAAATAGATTAAGGTAAAAAAAACGTCATTGCCAGAGATTACATGATAATTATTCGGCAAATTCGTCACTAATTAGATGCCTGTCGTTAAAATATTGGGTAAAATTCCCTGAAAAGGTTAAATAGCCCTGATAACAATAACCATAAAATAAGAGGCGCAGTGTTATGGATGCATCATTCTGGAATGGTAAAAGGCCTGCTGGGGTTGGTGATTCTGTTAACCCTGATGAGTATTCCAGTGCTTTATCTGTGATCAATGCTTTTTTAAATGAGAATGGCTCGCTCCCCGCATTTACAGGCATAGGACATACACTGACTTATGCTGACATTGATCTTTACAGTCAGCGGTTTGCAGCATACATCCAAAGAAATACTGATCTGCAACCGGGGGATCGAATTGCGATTCAGATGCCCAATCTTCTACAGTACCCGATTGTCGTTTATGGCGCGTTGCGAGCCGGATTGGTTATCGTAAATACCAACCCGCTTTATACTGCCCGGGAAATGTTGCACCAGTTCAAGGACTCGGGAGCAAAGGCGTTAGTATTTTTTGAAAACTTTGGTGATCTCGTTGAAGAGGTGGTTGGTCAGACAGAAATCAAGCATCTTTTTGTGACCCGGCTTGCTGATATGGTCCCGGCTCCGAAACGGCAGGTGGTTAATTTCCTGGTCAAATATGTTAAGAAGATGGTGCCACGGTATTCCTTACCCCAAGCAGTTCCGCTGCTTGACTCCTTCAGGGCTGCAAAAGCCTCTGACTATCAACCGATTCCGGAGGGTAAGCTCTCTGATCCCCTGGTACTTCAATACACTGGTGGTACTACCGGGGTGGCCAAAGGTGCCATTTTGACTAACAGGAATTTGATAGCAAATATGCTTCAGTCCAAAGAGATGCTGTCTCAAGTGGATGAACAGGGGCAGAAAATTTTAAAAACAGGGCACGAAACGCTTATCGCACCCTTACCGCTTTATCACATATATGCCTTCACAGTGCATTTAATGTGTATGCCGTTTATGGGGAATCACAGTATTCTGATAGCTAACCCGAGAGATACAGATACATTTATTAAGTTTATTAAACCGTGGCGTTTTACTGCTTTTATTGGCCTGAATACCCTATTTGCCAGCTTGCTGAATCATCCCAAATTTAAAGAATGTGATCTCTCAGGTTTAAAGGTAACTTTATCCGGAGGGACAGCGCTGCAGGAGGCAACGGCTCAAAGGTGGCATAAAGAGACCGGGTGTATTATTTCTGAAGCTTATGGGTTAACAGAGTGTTCTCCCGCCGTTTGTATGAATCCAGCCGGTGATTTGTCACAGCCAGGTACAGCGGGCCTGCCAATACCTTCCACAGAGCTGAAAACCATAGACGAGAATGGTGGTGAGACTGCGATAGGTGAGCCTGGGGAGCTTTGTGTCAGGGGGCCGCAGGTTATGTCCGGATACTGGCAGAGAGCTGAAGCAACAGCCGAAGTACTCAGTACGGATGGTTGGCTGAAAACCGGTGATGTCGCTGTGATCCAGGAAGATGGGTTTGTCAGAATTGTTGACCGCATCAAGGATATGATTCTGGTTTCCGGTTTTAATGTCTATCCGAATGAAATTGAGGATGTTGTTTCCGGCCATCCGAAGGTGGCAAACTGTGCAGCCATTGGAGTGCCCGATGAGAATACCGGGGAGAAGGTCAAGTTGTTTGTTATCAAGTCAGATGACAGTCTTACAGCTGACGAGTTACTAAACTGGTGTCGTGATTATCTGACGGCCTATAAAGTGCCCAAAGTGTGTGAATTTCGTGATGAATTGCCGATGACACCGGTTGGTAAGATTTTGCGCAAAGACCTTCGGTAGTCATAGGTTGTGAGTTAACCTGTTATGCTTTGGTGGGATCCATTCGGAAGGGTGGTCTCTTTATCACAAGTCCTGTAATCCCTGGTAATCAGGGTTACAGGATATTTTTTATCTGTCGTTTATATGTCAAGGCGTTTCTGGCAGTCAGTTATGCTGATTGCTGGTCATGGTTTGAGAAGTAACGGTGCAGTATTTCAGGGTCGTCTTTCAAGGCGTTAAATGCGTCTTTGGCATCGGTGGGGGTAATGCTGGTGCGATCCAGTTTCATGCGATGTATAGAGGCATCAAACCAGAACCAGTGATTGTCTTCGGTAAGGCATAAGGCTCTTACTGAATAGCTGGTCGCTGGAATGAAGGGCAGGGGCATTCCACTGGTTAGTTGCTTTCTGACAATGGTGGAATTTTGACAAGAGTAGGTGGTGTTGTGGTAGATCCGCTCGAAACGGTTGAATTCGTGACCAAACATCTTGTTTGCCATAATGTCCTGTTTTTGACTCAGGTAATACAGTGCAAAAATGCCAGCCACAATCAGGATAAAGCTTTCCATTTTTCATACCTCGTGGGTTAATGCACTGGGCTTCCCTGCGGCTTCGGAAAACCCTTATATGTATTCTATACGCATTTGTACAACTACGTTCAATTAACATCGCTGATGAGGTTGGGGTTTTTACTGGAGAAGGATCACAAGGCCCAGTCAGCAATCATCTGTTTGGCTATCGGCCGAAAAGCATCTTTTCCATAGAGTGCATCAACTAATTTAAATGAAAATCCCATGGCATTGCCCGGGCCCTGGGCTGTTATAACCCGTTTCTTTTCATCCACGACTACGGTGTTTCCGGGATGTGTCAGGGCACCTTCCATTTGCTCCATGAAGCTGGGGTAGCAAGTCGCGTGGACGTTATCCAGTAAACCGTGATGAGCAAGAACAACCGCAGGCGAGGCGCATATAGCGGCATACCATTTTCCGGCTTTTTGCTGGTCATGCAGCAGTGTTATCAGCGTTTTGCAGTTCTTCAGGTTGTCGGCACCGGGCATGCCACCAGGAAGGGCGATCAGGTGAAACGGCTTGCCTGTGCAGGCTTCTATATGCACATCTGCTGTGATCTGTGTTTTGTGTGAGGTGGTGATGGTCTGTTTGCCATCAGGAAGGCAGCTGGCTACAGTGACTTGTGCGCCCGCTCTCCTGAGTGTATCTATGATGGTCACAGCTTCAATGTCTTCAGAGCCATCAGCAATTGGGATGAGAACCTGTCTTGGCATGGTAGACCCTATTTAGAAGGTGGGGTGTTAAGTAAATGTCTGCAGCTTAAGGCCGTATGGGATCTTGTGCGGGTAGTTAAAACTGAGAGATAAAGCTTCTGTATATTGGCTCTCTTCTGCACAGAATCAGACTACAAAATGAGAAAAAATGAATAACAGGATTGTTTTATCGTCGCTTTCAGTTCGCATTAAGATATTTAAACAGGCTCTTATGCCGACAGAATTTTAATCTAGCAGATAGTTAGGGCTGGTGAGATAAATTTGATAATGAATTGGTATTATGCCAGTTGCCCGGCAAGGTTATAGCCGAGGGTGTAGCCACTGTGGTAATCAGACACAAGGTGGTTTCTGTGTCTTGTTCCTCTGGAGGTGTTCAGTGGCTTCAGTGGCGAGATATGAACCAGATGTACGCTTGAGTCTTGTGCAACTGATTCCGCAAGATCTGCCGCCTGGTTGTAAATGATGTTCTGATCTTTTATCAGCGTTGACACGGCTGGCATTTGACGATTTTGCCAGGCATAAATTTTTGACCCGGTCGCTGAGCTTTTACGAAAGTTTGCTTGCCTGGTTCTAAGTACAACAATCTGATTATGGCCGTCATCAATCGCTTTTTGTATTGGCAAGGGGTCTGATAAACTGCCATCGGTCAGGGCGTGGTCATTAACCAATACCGGCTTTCGATAAATCATGGGTAAGGCGCTGCTTGCCTTCAATGTGTCGTTGATGACCTCATTTGGTGTGTTGCTGTCAATGCTGTGATAAACGGGTTTTCCACTTTCAATACATGTGCTGACAACGGTAAAGCGTTGAGTGTTCAGCCTCTTTCTGAAACGGTCAAAGTTTAAAGCGTTTTGTTGTGAAAGCTTTTGGAAAAACCAGTCAAGATCAAACAGATCCCCACCCCTGATGTGGCGCAGAATACTGATAAACTCAGAGTCAAGGCATAGCTTGGTATAGATATCAAGATTGCGTCCACGTTGACCCGCAATAAATGAACTGAGATTCAGCGCGCCAGACGAGACGCCATAGTAGCCATCGAAAGCTTGGACTCGTTTATCAAGAAAAGCGTCCAGAATACCAGCGGTGAAAATGCCACGCATACCTCCACCTTCAACAACCAGCGCTCTTTTTATGGATGAGGAGGGGGCGATGTGTTGCATGGTTGGAGTGATGAGGTTCTTAATTGAGATAAGATGGTTGCGGGAGCTGGATTCGAACCAACGACCTTCGGGTTATGAGCCCGACGAGCTACCAGACTGCTCCATCCCGCGACAAAACTGCTCAGCTGATTCTTTAAAAAATAAAGAAACATCAACTGCTTTATGAAAGTGGTTGCGGGAGCTGGATTCGAACCAACGACCTTCGGGTTATGAGCCCGACGAGCTACCAGACTGCTCCATCCCGCGACAAAACTGTTCAGCTGATTCTTTAAAAATAAAGAAGCATCAACTGCTTTACAAAAGTGGTTGCGGGAGCCGGATTCGAACCAACGACCTTCGGGTTATGAGCCCGACGAGCTACCAGACTGCTCCATCCCGCGACAAAACTGTTCAGCTGATTCTTTAAAAATAAAGAAGCATCAACTGCTTTACAATAGTGGTTGCGGGAGCCGGATTCGAACCAACGACCTTCGGGTTATGAGCCCGACGAGCTACCAGACTGCTCCATCCCGCGACAAAACTGTTCAGCTGATTCTTTAAAAAACATCAACTGCTTTACAAAAGTGGTTGCGGGAGCTGGATTCGAACCAACGACCTTCGGGTTATGAGCCCGACGAGCTACCAGACTGCTCCATCCCGCGTCGAAAGAGAGGCGAATTATAGGGACGCTGGTTATAATGTCAAGGATTACCTGCGGCAAAAGGAGAGGGTGAAAGTGAGTGCGGTATTGGTTATGCACGGATACCGCACGACAATTGACAATTATTAGCTGGCCACCGCTTTATTCGCGATCAACTGGTTCACGACTTCAGGATCTGCCAGCGTTGATGTGTCGCCAAGGTTTTCGAACTCGTCAGCAGCTATTTTCCGAAGAATCCGCCTCATGATTTTTCCAGACCGGGTCTTGGGAAGTCCCGGGGCCCACTGAATAATATCCGGGGTAGCAATTGGCCCTATTTCTTTCCTTACCCATTCCTTCAGGTTCTTTTTCAGGTCTTCACTGCTGTCTGTCCCGCTATTGAGCGTGACATAAACATAGATCCCCTGGCCCTTGATATGGTGTGGGAAACCGACAACCGCAGCTTCCGCCACCTGCTGATGGGCTACCATTGCCGATTCTATTTCTGCCGTTCCCATACGGTGGCCGGAAACATTAATGACATCATCCACACGACCGGTGATCCAGTAATAGCCATC
The DNA here is from genome assembly GCF_049310205.1 of Endozoicomonas sp. ALC013. Classification (NCBI taxonomy): domain Bacteria; kingdom Pseudomonadati; phylum Pseudomonadota; class Gammaproteobacteria; order Oceanospirillales; family Endozoicomonadaceae; genus Endozoicomonas; species Endozoicomonas sp. ALC013. The sequence continues at coordinate 53,403 of NZ_JBLYNS010000004.1, forward strand.
TTCATCCCTTCGGGCTCCGTCACCTGTTGTATACATACCTTTAAACGATGAGAAGTAGGTTTGAACAAACCGTTCATGATCTCCATAGACGGTTCTCGCTTGTCCGGGCCAGCTATCCAGGATGACAAGATTGCCTTCTCCGGGGCCATGGATCAGACGACCCATGTTATCTACCAGGGCAGGTTGTACACCAAAGAATGGTCGCGTGGCTGAACCTGGCTTAAGGTCAGTGGCTCCCGGAAGTGGAGTCAGCATCGCAGCGCCTGTTTCGGTCTGCCACCAGGTGTCGACGATAGGGCAGCGCTGCTCACCAATGGTTGAGTAGTACCAGCTCCAGGCCTCCGGGTTAATGGGCTCCCCGACAGAGCCCAGCAATCTCAGTGAGTTTCGATGAGTGTCTTTGACCACCGCATCGCCTTCGGCCATTAATGAGCGGATAGCTGTTGGTGCAATATAAAGAATATTCACAGCGTGTTTATCGATGATTTTGCTGATGCGATTGGTTTCAGGATAATTAGGCACACCCTCGTGCATCACAATGGTTGCGCCATTCAACAGAGGGCCATAGGTGACGTATGAGTGTCCGGTAATCCAGCCAACGTCAGCATTGCACCAGAAGACTTCACCGGGTTGATAGTCAAATACATATTGATGGGTCATGGAAGCGTATACCAGGTAGCCACCTGTGGTATGCATGACACCCTTTGGCTTTCCGGTAGAGCCTGAGGTATAGAGGATAAAGAGTGGATCCTCGGCATTCATCTCCCTGGCTTCGCAGTGTGGCGAAGTGAGTGCGGTTAGCTCCTGCCACCAGACGTCACGGTGACGATGCCAGGCAATATCAGCGCCTGTGTGTTTGAGAACAATGACCTTCTCAATGGTGTGTGTGTCGGGGTGTGTCAGTGCTTCATCGACGTTGCTTTTAAGAGGGACTGTGCGCCCGCCTCGAACACCTTCATCGGCAGTCACGACAATCTTTGCTTTTGAGTCAATGATTCTTCCTGCCAGTGCTTCCGGTGAGAATCCGCCAAACACCACGGAATGAATGGCCCCGATACGGCTGCAGGCCAGCATGGCGACGGTGGCTTCGATGACCATGGGCATATAGATCGCTACCACATCACCTTTGCGAACACCCTGACTCTTCAATGCATTGGCGAAGCGGCATACCAGTTCATGCAGTTCCCGGTAGGTCACCTTTCTGGCTTCACCTTCATCATCCGGCTCCCAGATAATGGCCAGTTGGTCACCTCGCTCTTCCAGGTGCCGGTCAAGGCAGTTGTAGGACGCATTGGTGGTACCATCATAAAACCAGTTGATACTGACGAAGTGGTCGTCAAAAGAGACTTTTCTCACTTTGGAGAACGGCTGGAACCAGTGGATGCGTTGACCGTGTTTGCGCCAGAAGCCTTCAGGATTAATGATGGATTGCTGATACATTTCCAGATACTGGTCGTTGTTAACCAGTGTGTTCTCAAGAGCAGCAGGTTTAACTGGATAAACGGAGGTGTCAGACATATCACTTCCCTTAGTGTTGTTATTATTATTTAGTTCAAAATGACTCAGGGCGGTTGTTATTTTGTTGAGGTTGAGTGATTGCTCAATAAAACGACTGTGAACGTATTTATTGAAGTGTTCTCAGTTTAGGATTTGCAGGGATTTCTGGTATTAGACTTTGGTCTTAACTTCTATCAGATAAAGTATCTGGTCCCGGTTTTGTGCATTTAATAACCCTATCACTATTTTGACTGATATCGAAAGTATCAGCCTTCTGACTAACGTACGATCAAGGGCGACATTCCACGGGCACCGGTGTATATTTCGCTGAGAAACGCCACAGAAAATTCTGCTTCGGCGGAATGACTTATAAGAATAATAGCTATGTCTGGATGGATACTGGCACTTATTGCCACAGTGTACGTCGCCTGCCTTTTTGTTGCTGCCTGGTTTGGTGATTATCGGGGGGCTACTTTCAGGAAGCGCTGGCAGCCCTTGATTTACAGCCTTTCTCTGGCTGTTTACTGTACTTCCTGGACTTTTTTCGGTGCCGTGGGGCAGGCCAGTGAAAACCTGTGGTCATTTATTCCCATCTATCTTGGTCCCATCCTGGTTTTTGTTCTTTTCTGGAAGCTTCTGGTCAAGCTGATTACTGTCAGTAAACAGGAGAACATTACGTCAATTGCCGACTTTATCGCTTCCCGGCATGGTCGCTCCCACTTTATGGCAATTCTGGTGACCCTCATTCTGGTCATTGGTGTGCTTCCCTATATAGCGCTGCAGCTAAAAGCTATTGTGATGGGCTTTGCTCAGCTGACGGATGACAGTCCAGAGTCTGGCCGATGGTCTCGGGAAGATCTGGCATTAGCCATCACCTTAACCCTGAGTGTTTTTGTCATTATGTTTGGTACCCGAAAGCTGGATGCTACCGAGCACCAGAATGGCATTATGACGGCTATTGCCTTTGAGTCTCTGGTTAAGCTCTCGGTTTTCCTGCTGGTGGGAATCTGGGTTTCGTGGGCTGCTGTGGATCATATTAATCTTGATGCCATCATCCAGCCGGGTGACGGGAATGCCGGGGTCAGCTGGTTTGATAGTATTATCATGCCTACGGTAATGGCCATGGCAGCCATACTGTGTCTGCCCCGACAATTTCATGTCACGGTGGTAGAAAACAGCAGCATTGATGATTTCCATAAGGCTCGATGGCTGTTTCCTGCCTATTTGTTGTTACTGGCTCTGTTTGTGATACCACTGGCGCTGGCTGGCAATCAGCTATTGGGCAGCACTGTGCCCGGTGATGCCTATTTGATTGAACTGCCAAAACTGATGGGCAACTTACCCATGGCTGTGCTGGCTTTTCTGGGGGGCGTGTCTGCTGCCATCAGCATGGTGATTGTGGCAACACTGGCTTTGACCACCATGGTATCCAACGAAATTTTAATGCCATTACTGCTGCGCAGAAATAATCACAGTTACCGCGACAGTAATGACTTTTACCGGTTCAGTGGCCTGTTGCTGACGGTAAGACGTACGACGATTGTCATTTTATTGATGTTGTCATGGGTTGTTTATCGACTGCTGGAAGGCGCTGGTTCTCTGGCTGCTATCGGTCAGATGTCATTTTCGGCCGTTGCTCAACTCGCCCCGGTGTTGCTGGGTAGTCTCTACATCAGGGAAAGCAATGCCCGGGCAGCCGCCGGTGGCCTGTTAGTGGGTTTTATGGTCTGGCTTTTCTGCCTGATAGTACCTGTGCTGGTTGATGTTTCATGGCTGGGTACCAGTGTTGTTCAGCAAGGTGTTTTTGGTTATGAGTGGCTTAAGCCGGATAATCTTTTTGGTCTGGGTATTACCGGTACGGTCACCGGAGCAACACTGGTTGCGCTGTCGCTGAATACCTTTGTCTATCTTTGTGGCTGTCTTTACCTGAGGCCGGGTATTGAAGAGAGAAGGCAGTCCCGGAAGTTTGTTGATGCGGTCCTGTCTGAAGATGGTGTTTTCCCGAATGCAGCCATTACGGTAGAAGAGCTTGAACAGCTGGCCAGCCGCTTTGTCAGTAAAAACCGGGTGCAGGGTGTTATTCAACGCTTTGAGTCCGGGGATAGAGGGCTGCTATTCGGAGCGCTGAATGGTCATAAGCAGGCAGGGCCAGAACTGGTGGCCGCGATTGAACGGTTGCTTGCAGGAACGCTGGGGGCGTCATCGGCCCGTATTGTGATGAAGTCTCTGGCACATGGGAATGTCGCGCTTGAAGAAGTTCAGGCTATGGTGGATGAGGCCTCGGAAGTCTTTCAGTTCAACCGGGAACTGCTGCAGGGAGCGATTGAGCATATCAGCATGGGGATCAGTGTGGTTGATCGTAACCTGGAGTTAGTTGCCTGGAATCAGCAATATCTGCAGTTGTTTGACTACCCGAATGACCTGATTAAGGTGGGTCGTCCCATTGCAGATGTTATTCGGCATAATGCCCTGAATGGACTTTGCGGAGTCGGTGATGTAGACCATCACGTCAATAAACGACTGTCATATATGAGGAATGGGACGGCCCATCGCTCAGAAAGGCGGCGACAGGATGGCAGGGTGATTCAGATTCAGGGGAATCCCATGCCCGGTGGTGGATTTGTTATGGCTTTCACCGATATCACCGGGTTCCGTCAGGTTGAGCAGGCCCTGAAAGAAGCAAATGAAAGCCTGGAGCATCGGGTGCAGGAGCGGACAAAAGAGCTGTCATTGTTAAATGTGCAACTTTTAGGGGCAAAGTCACAGGCAGAGAAAGCGAACCACTTGCGTTCACGTTTTTTTGCGGCAATCAGCCATGACCTTATGCAGCCAATGAATGCGGCTCGACTATTTACTGCCTCCATGGAACTGGAAGCAAAAGGCACCGTGCATGAAGAACTGGCGCAAAATATCAGCAACTCATTAAGGTCTGCGGAGCATTTGTTGACAGATTTGCTGGATATGTCGCGAATCGAAGCGGGTAAGGTGGCGGTGAATCTTCGGGATGTTCCTGTAATGGAGGTGTTAGAGCCCCTGAGGTCCGAGTTTTCGCTGTTGTCGAAAGAGAATGGGCTGATGTTCAGGGTGGTCAGTTCTGATCGGCGCATTAAAACCGATCCGGTGCTCCTGAGAAGAATATTACAAAATTTCCTGACCAATGCGTTTCGTTATGTTGCCAGCACCCATAAAACAGGAAAAGTGCTGCTGGGATGTCGTTTTATCAACAATCAACAGCTGAGACTTGAGGTAAGGGATAATGGGCAGGGCATACCCCAAGACAAGCAGGCACTGATTTTTGCAGAATTTGAGCGGTTATCGACAGCCGTGAATGGGCTGGGGCTTGGGCTCTCCATTGCTAAAGGTATAGCTCAGATCCTTGAGGCAAAAATTTCCTTGTCATCGTCGCCGGGAGAGGGGGCTGTTTTTTCCGTTGTGGTTCCTTTGGTCTCTGGAAGTATTGTGGATCCCGCAGTGGTACCTTGTGATCCTGATCAGGGGAGCATGGGGTTGAAGGTTCTGTGTGTGGATGATGAACCGGACATTATCAAAGGTATGGCCAGTCTGTTAACTCGTTGGGGGTGTCGGGTGGAGACTGCACAAAGTCATCATGAAGCGATTCATTCGCTTGAGGTCATGACGCCTGATTTATTGATGGTGGATTACCAGATGGGCGATCAGGCCAGCGGTATTGAGTTGATAGAACGTATCCGTAAAAGGTCAGGTTATCAAACAGGTGCTGTTCTGGTCACCGCGAATCAACAGGATGAACTGCGGCAACGATGCCGGGAGCTGAATATCAGCTATTTGAAAAAGCCCGTCAAGCCAGCCTCCATGAGGGCCATTCTGAACCGTTATGACGTTGAAAAACACCCGTTAGAAACGGTTTAGTCTTCGGTTTTATGATCTTCCGGATCCTGCCCGGGCATCTCAATTTCCAGCGCTTTGATGGCGATCACCGCCTGGGTCCTGCTTCTGACCCCCAGTTTTTTGAAAATGGCGGTCACATGGGCCTTGATCGTCGCTTCCGAAACATTCAGGTCATAGGCAATCTGCTTATTCAACAGGCCTTCACTGATCATGCCCAGAACCCTGAACTGCTGTGGTGTCAGGGTTGCCAGTCTGGCTTCCATATCACTGCTTTGCCGGGATTCGACAGGTTGGAAATTATCAGGCCACCAGTTTTCTCCATCCAGAACTTTGATAATGGCGACTTTCAGGACATCCAGCGGCGTAGACTTTGGAATGAAGCCACTGGCTCCATGGTTTTTGGTTTTCTGTATGATCTGCTGGTCATCAGAAGCTGAAACAATGACAACAGGAACATCCGGATATTGCCCTCTGAGAAATATCAACCCGGACAGCCCGTGCGCTCCCGGCATGTGCAGATCCAGCAAGATGAGATCCGGTGAGGCATTGTTGTCCAGAAGCATTTGCAGTTCAGCGATTGAACCAGCTTCGTGGATCACAGGTTCCTTGAGTGCGTGACCAACAGAGGACTTGAGAGCAGTCCGGAATAAGGGGTGGTCATCGGCAATTATTATTGTGTAGTCCATTTTTTGAGGTTGCCATTATCTGTTTGATCGGTCAATTAAATAACCTCTGTGAACCCTTCAAAGACTCAGAGGTTTATTAAAGTATAAGTAAATCGATTTCATATGATGGAACTATTCTCTGTTGGGGCGGTCATAATTAGTGGATATCTACTGAAATAAGGGCACTAAATGGTTGGTTCGGTCAATTTTTCTTCAGTTCCAGTTGCTGTTGATCAGGGTAAATACACTAAGGAATATTTTGAAGATTATGAATCAAAGGCTCAAAGCCTGGCTGAATTAAAAGAGGACCGGGAAAAGAGTCCTGGATGGAATACAGTCAAGACGGTTGCGGTTTCTTCCCTTGCGGCAGTTTCCCAGCTCGGACAACTGGTTGGTAGCATTTTTGGCCATACTGTCTTTGCGCTCCCATCTGCCTTGGTGGGTGGGGTTTTCGGCTTTTGTGTTTATGCGCCCTTTATGAAGGCTGTGGATCATCTTTCGGGGAGAGAAAACACCAAGTCGTTCCTGGAATATACGATTACTCCAGCAAACATACTGAGTAATTTTATCTATAACCGGGTTACCGACCTTGCCTGTCGATATGTTGTGGGTTTCGGGCTTATGGTTGCGGTTGTGGAACCTGTGAATATCATCCTCGGCGGTCTGGCAGCAGGCACTTTATTGTCCCCACTGATTTACAATGACTTTAAACATAATAAATCCAATAATGTCGAGCATTTCATCGATGGTCCGGGAAATTTTTCAGTCAAGCTCAGTGCACAACACTATTTATGGCAAAAATTTGATGATTGGGCTGCGGGCATTAAAAGAACCCCTTTAGCTCTTCATGATCGAATTGCAGCTAAAGTGGTTGCCGAGCAGGTTTCTATCAAGGAATTGGCTGATCTGGTTGGCTGATGATAAAGGGCATTCATTTCCCCGACTGCTTTACAGGCGCTCAATAACGCCTGTTGCAAAGCACTACACCCATTCTCAGCAGGGCGAAAATTAATCACAGGCATTATGAAGTCGGTGCCTGGTATGGCCCATGAAGGCTTTGCTTTGTGCATTTTGGTGATACCGGACTAAAGCATTCCGGATGTTTGCCATAAATGTCTGAGTAAAATGCCTGTATTTCCGAAAGGTCTTTTTCGATGTCCTCCCCTGGCTCGATAACAGGACCAAATCCTCCGGTTCTGTCCTTGAAATCAAGAAAGGCAAGTACAATGGGGATGCCGGCATTTTTTGCCATATGGTAGAAGCCTGTGTGCCACCGCTCGCCGAGTGCCCGGGTACCTTCAGGGCATATCACCAGGCCCAGCTTTCTGTGTTGCTTGAAAGTACAGACCGCCTGTTCTACCAGGCTGCCTCTTCTGCATCTGCCATTCCGATCCAGTGGAATCCCTCCCATCCAGCGCATAACCCAGTTGAACGGCCCCCAGAACAGGGTGTGTTTGCCCACCCAGTAACACTGTACACCGGTAGCAAGGCCAATCGCCATGCCATAGACAAAGTCCCAGTTACTGGTATGGGGAGCACCAACAAGCACGTACCTGGCCAGGCGTGGGGCTCTGCCCTGAATCCTCCAGCCCATCACTTTGAGAAACAGTTTTGCGAATATAGAAAGGGTCTGGCTGACAATGGGTGTATTGAAAATTGTGATTTGCATAGTTCAGAGGGTGCCTTGCTATCCCGTTTACAGGAAGCGGTGTTGAAAGCTATCAAAAGAGCGATCGCTTTGAGCACAGCTTCATAACAGAAAATGAATGTATGCAGCCTTAACGACTGGTTAACAGGCAAGGAATTGCTTGCCAAAAGCATTCTGTATGTATATACAGTGCTTATCCCGGAGCTAATTGGAACATGATGGAAAGTAATGCCATTCTTGAGCAAAAGGTGGTCCAGAGAAAAATCATACATATCGATTTTGACGCCTTCTTTGCCAGTATTGAAATACGTGATAATCCGAGGTTGTCAGGAAAGGCGGTTGCTGTCGGGGGGGCTCCGGATCGTAGAGGGGTGATTGCCACTTGTAACTATGAGGCGCGTCGATTTGGTGTGCATTCAGCCATGTCTTCAGCCCAGGCGATGCGGCTCTGCCCGGAGCTGAAGATCATTCCTCCCCGCTTTTCTGTTTATCGTGCCGCGTCTTCTGAAGCTCATGCCATTTTTCGCCAATATACTGATTTAATTGAACCTTTGTCCCTGGATGAGGCCTATCTCGATGTCACCGGAACTCATCTTTGCCGAGGCAGTGCCACCTTGATTGCCGAGGAAATCCGGCAGAAAATTTTTCAACAATTGCATGTCACCGTCTCTGCCGGCGTTGCCACCAATAAGTTTCTGGCGAAGATTGCCAGTGACTGGAATAAACCCAATGGCCTTTTTGTGATCACTCCGGAACAGGCGGATGATTTTATTTTCGATCTGCCTGTGAAAAAAATTCATGGGGTAGGTCGGGTTACCGCCGGGAAACTGCATAAAAAAGGCATCAATACCTGCGGGCAATTACGCCAGTACTCCATTCTTGAGTTAAGTCGCTGGTTTGGCAGTTTTGGTGAACGGTTGTGGGAGCTTTCCCGGGGGCGGGATGATCGTGAGGTGCAGACCAGTCGGCGCAGGAAGTCCCTTTCTGTTGAGCATACTTATGATAAAGACCTGGCGGGGCTTGCGGATATTACTGCACAGGTTATCCCGTTGCTTGAAGAACTTCAGGAACGCTACCAGCGTATTGAAAAGGAATACGAGGTGCATAAGCACTTTGTTAAGGTAAAGTTTGCTGATTTTACCCAGACCACCCTTGAGGAGAGTCTGCCGACAACCGGTGAAAGTGTTAAGGAGCATTTTACTCAGTTGCTGGTAAGAGCCTGGGAACGGGGAGGTCGTCCGGTCAGGCTTCTTGGCTTAGGGGTCAGGCTTGTGGATCTCCGTGAAGAAAGAGCGCTTGAGCAGCTGGAGCTTTTTGAAAAGAAAATTATGGGGCTGGCTTAGGCTCCCGTTTTTTTTCTGCCAGCTGTCCCATCATATTGCTGACCAGACAATAAGCCACGAACCAATAAAAGCCAGAGTGCAATGCTGCATCAAATTGCACAATCTGCCTGGATTCGTCATGTCCAGCCGCAGTGGCATTGGCCGCCAGAAAGGCGATAAGTACTCCAATAGCAAACACATCAGCCATGGACCATTTGCCCAGTAAACTGTTCAGCCTGAGCAGTATTTGGTTTTCCCTGACAAAATTAGCCAGCAACAGGAAGCCCAGTTTTATCACCGGTATCACCAGGCTGAAGGTGACAATCAGTACTGCCACAAAATAATAGCCACTGCTCCAGAGGTCTTCAGCGGTACCAAGAATGGAACGCTTCTTTTCATAAACAGTGGATGTCCCTTTAACTTCCAGACGATCAAGGAACTGGGTAGCCAGACCCGCCATGGCAGGATGAAGGTTCTGCTGCTGAACGATATGCCTTGCCTCATTCAGCATTGCCTGACGATCAAGATCGGCCTTGATGGTCATCATGGGTTGAGTCACTCCCGGAATCAGCAGGCAAAGGGAGGTGATTATCATCAGCGTGAGTAGCCACCTGGAAGCTGTCATCAACGACCTCATTGTTCTTCTTAATAAGGAATAGATTCTGATAGCTCAGTTTGGTCTAAGGAGCGACGTTTGTCAGCTTGCTAATCATGATGGGTCTATTTCATGCTGGTTCAAAATGTTCAACCATCAGTTGTAAGTTGTGCTGACCACGGAATTCATTGATATCGAGTTTATAGACAGCCTTGATCTGACGAATATTGGGATCAGGCCACACTCTGTTGTCAATATTAAAGGCAATGGCATCCAGCCAGAGTTCGCTGCCGGGTATCTTGAGTACCATTTTGAGGTGCTTCTCTCCCACCAGTTTCTGCTGAATGATTTGGAATTGACCATCAAAGCAGGGCTCAGGAAAACTTTGTCCCCATGGCCCGCCCTCGCGAAGGGTATAGGCGGTTGCCATGGTTACCTGACCGGGCATCAGTTCACCGTCAGTGTGCATTTCTGCCTGAAGGTCTTCAGCGGTCAGTTGTTTTCTGACCTCAAGGTCAAAAGCCGTTTGAAATTCGTTGAATTTTGCTTTTGGTATGGACAGCCCCGCGGCCATGGCGTGACCACCAAATTTAATAATAAGTCCGGGGTTATCCCTGGCAATACTGTCCAGTGCATCACGCATGTGCAGTCCCTGAATCGACCTGGCAGAGCCTTTCAGTTCTGGCTCTCCCACAGGATTATCGGCTTCAGCAAAAGCAATCACCGGACGGTTCAGTTTCTCTTTTACCCGGGACGCCAGAATGCCAACCACGCCCTGGTGCCAGCTTTCCTGAAACAAGCTGACGCCCCATGGCAGGTCTGTTTGCTGGTTAAAGCGGATTTTCTCCAACTCTGCCATGGCCTGGCTGTGCATGCTGCCCTCAATGGCTTTTCGGTCACGGTTAAGACCATCCAGCTCAACGGCCAACTCCCTTGCCCGGTTTATATCGTCGCAAAGGAGCAGTTCGATACCAATCGACATATCATCCAGACGTCCAGCCGCATTAAGTCTTGGACCCAGGGCAAAGCCCAGGTCAGACGCGACCAGTTTTTCAGCATTTCTACCGGATACCTCAATCAGCGCTGTAATACCCGGTCGGCAGCGGCCGGAGCGGATACGGGCAAGTCCCTGGAAAACCAGTATGCGGTTATTGCTGTCCAGCTTGACCACATCAGCCACTGTGCCGAGGGCAACAAGGTCGAGAAGTTCGGCCAGATTGGGCTCTGTGCTCCCCTGAAAATACTCCCGTGACCGCAACAGAGTTCGCAAGGCACACATCAGGTAGAAAATAACGCCTACCCCGGCGGTATTTTTGCCGGGAAACGGGCAGTCTGGCTGATTAGGGTTAACGATCGCATCGGCTTCGGGCAGTTCGCGACCAGCCAGATGGTGGTCGGTAACCACCACTTTCATACCTTTGTTTTTTGCTGCCAGGACACCGGTAAGGCTGGAGATGCCATTATCAACGGTGATTAATACATCCGGTTGAAAGGGCAGGGCGGCTTCAACAATTTCAGGGGTCAGGCCATAACCATAGTCAAAGCGGTTGGGCACCAGAAAATCAGCATGGCCACCCATGCTTCTCAACGCCAGAACCGCGAGAGCACTGCTGGTGGCACCATCACAGTCGAAGTCGCCAACAATGAGCATGCGCTGCTGGTTGATAATAGCCTCAGCCAGAATGTCAGCGGCTTTATCGATATCCCTGAGTTGCCGGTAGTCGCTTAACTGTTGCAGCTGACGTGGCAGTTCATCCTGAGTTTTAACGCCCCGGGCACTGTATATTCTGGCCAGCAGAGGATCCATCTCGGGCGTGAAGCAACAGGTTGAAAGGTCGTAGGTGCGGCGGATTATATTCACAGGCATAAATGAAACAACAGGCGATGAAGCGAAAGGAAGTGTCAGGGTAACACAGTTTCCGTTTAGCGGGGGCGATAAATAGAGAGCCTGCAAAGTACCGTAATGGATTACTTTAACGCGTTTATCTTCCGTCTCAGTTCAGCCATATAATGCACATGTGACCGACTATGACGGCCATACAATGTATTTTTTCCCGTGGCCTTATGAGCGTGAATTATGGCCCGTCGACCAAGGATGGTTGGAGCCAGGCGTTTATGCCATCGCTTATAGCCAAATCGGGTTTCATTGGTGACAGTTTCCAGAACACTCCCTGTTCTGGATCGGCAGAATCACAACTGCTTGAAGGCGACACCAGCATGCACTTTGCAGGTGTGATGGTTTTGAACGTCAGGTGCTTTGGATGAAAGACTTGAGAGATGAAAGTTCGTTGTCAAGAATATCGTAACGCTCCTCCCGCTCAAACAAATCAGCCATATAAGCTGGCAGTGCGGGTGCATCCAGGCCCGCTTTGACGATCGCGTCAGGGAATTTCACCGGGTGGGCGGTTGCCAGGGTTACCACTGGCGTTTCTCTGGCCAACCCAACTTCTTCCGTTGCCCGGATACCGGTTGCTGTATGGGGGTCCGCAAGATACCCGGTGTTATTATACAGGGCACTGATCGTATCGCAGACCTGCTGATCATCAGAACGGCTGCTATCAAACAGTGCTCTGATGGCCTGCCACACATCATTATCAACACGGATATTTCCTGTTTCCCTGAAACCAGACATCAATTCCGTCAGGGTGTCGCCATTACGGTTATGCATATCAAACAGCAGGCGTTCAAAGTTACTGGAAACCATGATGTCCATACTGGGCGACAGTGTCTGCTGCAGTGCTTCCTTGCGGTAGTCATTGTTCTGGAAGAAACGGTGGAGAATGTCATTGTGATTGGTGGCAACAATCAGTTTCTCTATGGGCAGGCCCATTCCCCGGGCGATATAGCCTGCAAAGATATCGCCAAAGTTGCCGGTAGGCACTGCAAAGCTGACAGGCTGATCCGGCGCACCAAGGGCCAGGGCCGCGTGAAAATAATAGACAATCTGGGCCATGATTCTGGCCCAGTTGATGGAGTTAACGGCAACGAGCCGGGTGTTCTCCGGCAGGAACGACTGGTCGGCGAAACATCTTTTCACCATATCCTGGCAGTCATCAAAATTGCCCTGTATGGCAATGTTGTGAACATTGCTGTCCAGAACCGTCGTCATCTGGCGACGCTGAACTTCTGATACCCGTTGATAAGGATGAAGAATAAATATATCCAGATGATCGCTATGGCGACAGCCTTCGATGGCTGCCGATCCGGTATCACCAGACGTTGCACCCAGTACTATGGCCTTTTCATTACGATCTGTCAGTGTGTGGTCCAGAAGGCGACCAAGCAGTTGCAGTGCAAAGTCTTTGAAGGCCAGGGTTGGGCCGTGGAAAAGTTCCATAACCCACTGATTGGCACCCAGTTGCTGAAGTGGTGCGACAGCCTGATGGCTGAACCCGGCGTAACTGTCATCAATCATCTGCCTGAGTTTATCATCCGGGATGGTTCCGCCGACAAAAGGCTGGATGATTTCAAAGGCAAGCTGATGGTAGGGGAGTCCCTTCAGTGACCGAATGGTCTCAGCGCTGAACTGTGGCAGGGTTTCTGGTACGTAAAGACCACCATCATCCGCCAGCCCGGCCAGCAGAACATCCTGAAAATCTTTGGTGTGTCCCTGTCCTCGGGTACTGATGTATTTCACTGGGAATTCCGTATATCTGTTTATTACTCTGACAGCACCGCTTACCCAGCAAAGAGTAAGCGGGTGGGCAAATAGCTTCAGGCCATGGTTTCAACACGAATTCGGGTGATGGGGGATTTAATATCCTCCAACGCCTCGAGTTCAGAGATAGCTTTGTCCATGGTGCCTTCAAGAGTACGGTGGGTAAGGATAACGATATCCGCACAACCATCATCTTCACGAGTGACTTTCTGGGTAATGGCATCGATATTAATGCCGTGGTTGCTCAGCACCCGGGTAACGGCATTCATTACTCCGGGGTGATCGTCGGCATGGATGCGCAGATAAAAACTGCACACTGTCTCGGTAATCGGCAGTACCTGCAGGGTATCGCTCAGACTTTCCGCTGAGAAACCCAGGGCATGAACAGCAGCGTCTGGAGCGTCAATGGTTCTGGCAATATCGACGATATCGGCGATTACGGAAGATGCCGTGGGCTCAGCACCAGCCCCGGGGCCACTGTACATGGTCTGGCCAATCCCATCTCCCTGAATCACAACCGAGTTCATCACACCATTGATGTTGGCCAGTGGACGATCAGAAGGAATCAGGGTCGGGTGAACCCGCAGTTCAATGCCATTGGCTGCCTTGCGGGCAACACCAAGGTGTTTGATTCTAAAGCCAAGGGAAGCGGCATACTGAATGTCACTGGGCGTGATTTTGCTGATGCCTTCGGTATAGGCTTTGGTGAATTGCAGAGGAATACCAAAAGCGATGGACGCCATAATAGTCAGCTTGTGACAGGCATCAATACCTTCGACATCAAAGGTTGGGTCTGCTTCAGCGTAGCCCAGTGCCTGTGCTTCTTTCAGAACATCGGCAAACGGACGGTTATGGTCACCCATTTCCGTCAGGATATAGTTGCCGGTACCGTTAATAATACCCGCCAGCCAGCTGATGCTGTTTGCCGACAGCCCTTCCCTCAGACACTTGATGATGGGAATGCCACCGGCAACCGCTGCCTCATAGGCGACAATGACATTTTTATCACGGGCAGCCTGAAAGATCTCGTTACCATGTTCGGCAATCAGGGCCTTATTGGCAGTGACCACATGTTTTCCCTGGTCGATTGCCGTCAGAATCAGCTCTTTGGCGACATCATAGCCACCAATGGTTTCTACCAGAATATCAATCTCAGGGTTGTGAGCCACTGCAAAAATATCCCGGGTGACGTTGATGTCCCCGGTGTCGCAGTCAGAATTATCCCGGCGGGCACCAACCTGCTCAATAATCACAGGACGGCCGACCCGGGCAGTAATAATTCTGGCGTTACGCTGAAGTACATTGAAGGTGCCACCACCAACAGTACCAAGTCCACAGATACCTACTTTGACCGGTTTCAAGGTGTTCCCCATATTCATTGTTATGATCATTCCCGGTAATACCGGTGGGGATTATAACCTTAAACAGTTTTTTGATGCGATATGGGCGGTGTCATTCGCGGGCACTGTCTCGCAGTAATTTCATGGCTTCTTCATAATTGGGGGGATCCGGGAACAGGTCTTTGTAGGATGGTGGAACGTTAAGGGGATCCATTGAGTCCGAAGATGCACAACCAGCCTTGTCAGGCAGGGACTTCTTGTCAATCATTCCAGTGGCCGTAACCGGGGCTGTTGTTACCGGTTGTGTTGTTTCCTGGTCTGTTGTGCCGGTAATGTCTCTGGCAGGTGTATCGTCCTGATCAGGTGGCAAATTGTCTTCCTCGGAGTCATTATTAGCAAGACATGATGATCCCTGCAGATGTTTCGCGCACAAATATCCTACACCACCGAAAGCCAACCCAGTGACAATTGTTATTGCCACAGTGGTTAGAGAACAGAAGCCTGTTGCTGTAATACATTTTTGGCAATCAATTGTATTTCCACGTAGCAGGCAGTGCATGCATTGTGCACCGCTACAATCGGTGACTTTGGTCCCCAGGAAACTACCAGCGACAAGGCCAGCAGTGGCCCCGCAGCCTGTGCAATTATGACAGTTGGCTTTCGGGTCGGTGATAGATCTGGTGACGTATCTGGTGATGGTTTGTGGTATGGGTGCATTAAGCATTTTGCGATTTACTCCGTTTAACGGTTTTAAAAACAACAGGCAATGTAAGCGCTGTCAGTCAGGGTTATTGGATTGGACACCATCGGCCAGCGAGTTAATGGTTTCTTCATAATTGGGGGGGGCATGATTGGGGGGATAGTTCAGGGTGTTGTAGGGTGGCGGAGCCATTGAGCCCGCAGGTGCAGGCAAATGGGTATCGTGCAGCAGGGGCTCAACATCAATCACAGCAGAATCCTTACCCGGTGCTGATTGCTCCTGCTGTTCCGGATGACTACAGCGACTGTCAGAGAAAGGGCCTAGATAACAACACAGAAATTTGGCTAGCGTGGAGCATGCACTGGGAAGGCCGCTAGCACTGGCACAGTAGCGAGATCGCTGTTCCTTATTTGCACACGCATACCCCAAAGAGCCCATAGTCAATACCCCAACCAGACCCCCGGCGACTGTCATTCCCGAGCATATGCCAAAGGTAGCGCATACTTTGCCCGTCATTAGACCTAATTTAAGACAGCGGTCTGCCTGATCTATATTTCCGAGACAGCAGCAACAGTCTTTGAGAAAGTTTGTGCAAGTACAGGATGTGACTTTGACCCCTGTGAAAATACCGGAACCTAAGCCCGCAGCAGCTCCGCATTGGAAACCTCCATAGACACAGACTTTTGGCTCGGTCATTTGTCTGCTGATAGTTTGTGGAGTAGGTGCTGTCAGCATTATCCTGTTTCCTCATCGCAATTCTGAATTTAATGTCCATGTAGACAGAATTTTTTGGCAAGAGTTCACTGATATTTTTGAGGAGAAGGAGATAGCTGAAAAGGCAGGAAAGAATAAGGGTGGTCTGGACACCCTTATCACAAGAAGAAATGGCAATCAGATAGAGACTTCACCAGCCAGACTGACACTGAGCATGGCTTTAACCGCGTCGGTGCCGAGACCCAGAGAGTAAAGGTGATGAAGTTTACAGAACATGGCTTCGGTAGTGGTATCCAGGCCTCCCACAATACCTGCTTTGGCCAGTGCTGAGCCTGCTGCATAGCTACCCTGATGAACTGTGCCCCGGTGACACTGGGTCAGGTTAACAATCAATTTTCCTGAAGCGGTTGCCCTGGCAAAGGTGTCCAGCAGGGCGTGGTCAGCATCAGGGCCATTGCCTGTACCATAAGTGCGCAGAATAAAGGCATCCATGGGTTGATTCAGCGCTGACTCCATCCACCTGGCAGTAATGCCAGGGAACAGCTGCAGAATGCCAACATGGGTTTCACCGTCGCAATCAAGCTGAAACTTTTCAGCTTCCTTTGGCCGCCACAGGAGCGTTTCATTGAGTTCTACATGGATATCTGCCCGGCCAAGCCAAGGGTAGTTGGGGCTGTCAAAGGCATCAAAGAGGTAGGCGTTCAGTTTACGGGCACGGTTGCCGCGCAACAGGCGGCCGTTGAAATACAGGCAAACCTCTTTGATTCGGTCATCAGTCGCCACGGTCAGGGCACCAACCAGATTTTCCAGACCATCGGTGCGGGCTTCACACAGAGGAATCTGGGAGCCGGTAAAGATGACCGGCTTCTGCAGGTTTTGCAGCATAAAAGAGATCATGCTGCAGGAATAAGCCATGGTATCGGTACCGTGCAGAACGACAAAACCATCAAACTGCTCATAGCGGCTGGCGATATCAGCGGCGATTTGCTGCCAGTTACCCGGGCGGATATTGCTGGAATCGATCAGCTGAGGGTATTCAAACAGTTCGAATGCTGGCAGGCTGGCCATCACATCAGGAGAAAGTTTCTCTTCCAGCAGCCCCATCAGGTTATCCCCGGGCGCATAGCCGGAATCTGAATGGCGCATACCAATGGTTCCACCGGTGTAGGCAACGTAGATTTTCTTGCTCATGAATGTTCCTGATTAAGATCAGCCTCACAGTATAAACGGCGATTGTCATTGGGTGATGGGCTTTGATCAAGTCTATCACTTCAATGCATGGCAGAGGCTGAAAAAAAACGCCGCCCTGTTGATAACAACCCGGGCGGCACTGGGAATGAATGATGAAGAGAGTAATCAGGCAGTAGCCATCTGGCCGTGGACTGAATGATCTTCCACTTGTTTCACATACTTGTTATCCACCGGGCGGAATTTACCCAGGTAAGCAAAAGCAACAACCAGGCCGATACTGATGAAGCTCATCCACATGTAAGGCACGTAGGCGAAAGTAGATACCCCCAGCAGGCCCGCCATAAAGATACCGTTGTCAGACCATGGCACCATACCTGAAGTCAGAGTACCGCCAAATTCCGAGCTGCGGGAGAGCATACGACGGTCAACACCCATACGGTCGTAGTTTCCGGACATGATCTTGGGTGTCAGGATCAGTGATACGTACATGGCAGAACCGAATACGTTGGCCAGGAATGCCGTAGCCACAGTGTAGGCAGTCAGGTTGCCTTCATTGGTGATACGGTTTTCAAAGGTGCGGGCGATGGTTTCCAGGATGCCCACCTTATCCAGCAGGCCACCAAAGCCCAGGCCGAAGATAACAACCGCAACGGAACCCAGCATGTTCACCATACCGCCCCGGTTCAGGATGTTGTCCAGAAAAGCGTTGCCGGAATCAACCGTCAACGGTGCCCACAGGGCGTTCACAGCGTCGATGGGCGTGCGGTCCTGGAACAGAACTGCCCAGACCACACCCAGGCCAGCACCCAGCATGATAACCGGGTAGGACGGGAACTTTTTGGCCAGCAGGAAAAGAATGATAACTACCGGAACAAAAGCCATGAAAGAGATGCTGAAGTTCTCATCCATCAGGTTCATAACTTCCTGCACCTGGGCCATATCAGCACTGCCGCCAAACTGGAAACCGTACACGGTGAAAGCGATGGCCGTCAGGACATAAGCAGTCAGGCTGATGGGCAGCATGCCCTTGATGTGGTCAACAATTTCAACCTCGGACATTGAGGAAGCCAGAATAACACTGTCCGACAGGGGAGAGAGTTTATCACCGAAGTAAACACCGGACAGGATGGCACCGGCAGTAACCGGCGCAGGAACGCCGAGACCCTGACCAATTCCCATCATGGCGATACCCGCAGTACCGGCTGCACCCCATGAGGTACCGGTTGCCAGGGCGGTCATGGAACAGATCACCATGGTGGCCAGCAGGAAGATGGAAGGATGGATAGTTTTCAGGCCGTAGTAAATGATCGATGGAACAATACCTCCGGCAATCCAGGTGCCCACCAGTGCGCCTACGGCAATCAGAATCAGGATCGCACCGGTGCCTTTGAAGATACCTTCTGCGGCAGCCGCTTCAAGATCTTTGTACTGGTGGCCCAGTTTGACACCCAGTCCCATGGCCAGGAACCAGCCGATGCAGAGCGCCAATTGAATAGGAAGGTTCAGTTTGGCGGTAAACGCAAAAGCGAGAACCAGAAAGGTACCTAATACCAGGGACACCTGTCCCATAGAAGGTAACGTGATCTTCTGCTCCATGAATGAACTCCGAGGGGTTATTAATTTAATCAATGCGCTATCGAACGCGCATATCCTAATGATTTGGCAAGTATATTTTTTGATCTGTGTCAGAAAATGACAGCGAATCCTTACAGTCCCCTCGGAAAAGCGAAAAATAATGAGCTGGGACAATTTTTTCTTGGAACATATGTTCGAAATTGTGAGTTTTCAGGCTGAGAGAGCGGTCACATTTTGACGATGCAGAAAAAAAGTCTATGTTTTCATCACAGTCAGTTTTATTACCGGGAAAGAGGAGATTCGTGAAAATTATTGAGCATCTTGCCAACATTAAACTACCGGCCACACTTCTGTTGGTGTTGTTGATCCCTTTTCTGACAGATCCCTGGATGAGCTATGACGTTAAGTCATTTTTTTTCACCCTGAGCCTGACCATTAAGTCACTGCTGGTTTTTGTCCTGCCATTTATTGTGTTCAGCTTTGTGGTCTCCTGTCTCGCCAGAATGGGTAAGAATGCTCTGCTGTTTGCCCTGTTGTTGATCATGATGGTATTTGCTTCCAATATCACGGCCATTTTCACCGGGTATACCATTGGCAGTGTCATGGTGCCGCTGATATCCATGCCTGTCACCCTTGATGCTCTCGATGGCAGTGGTCTTGCGACCATGTGGGTGTTTGAATTACCCCCTCTATTCACAAATATGAATGCCTTGATTGTGGGATTCATTGCAGGCCTGCTGGTGAATCTGCTGGATATGCAGCCGCTAAGGGCACTTTGTTTCAGAGCCGGTGATGTTTCCAGCGGGTTCCTGAAACATTTCTTTATCCCGATACTGCCTTTTTTTATCCTCGGATTTGCTTACAAACTCCATGCTGATGGAATTTTGAGCCAGGCTATCTCGGCTTATGGCAGGATTTTGCTGCTGGTTATTGTTTCGCAGCTGGCTTACCTCTTTATCTACTTTTTTGTGGCTGCAAAGTGTTCATTTCGGGCTTTTATTACCTACGTGGGCAACGTATTTCCTGCGTGGTTAACGGGTTTAAGCACGGTCTCCAGCGCCGCCACGATGCCTGTGTTAATCGACAGTACTGAAAGAAATATCGGTAATCCCATCATGGCAAGAACCATCGTACCTGCCACAGTCAATATTCATACCATTGGCAGTGCAATAGGTTTGACCATTCTGGCGCTGGTGACACTGAATACTTTCAATATGCCACTGCCTGATCTGGCGGGTTTTGCCATCTTTGGCTTTTATTACGCTTTGGCCAAATTTTCGGTAGCGGCTGTGCCCGGTGGGGTCATTCTTGTGGTAGGGCCAATCTTGCAGAGTTTGATGGGCTTTTCAGATGAGATGCTGGGGTTAATTACCGCCGTCTATATGATATTTGATCCCTTTGGTACCGCCATGAATGTTAGCGGAAATGGGGCTTTCGCCATTATATTTTCAAGGCTGTGCCAGAGGCTTGGCCTTAACGGTGATGATGGCAATGAGGATGGTAAGCAGGAGCCTGAAAGTAGTGTGGCTTGATGGAGCCGCAGAGATCATGAAGCACATTGTGAAAAGCTTGTCTCTTGCTTTTCGGGTTTTGTGATCTCTGTGGTTTTGGTTGTTATTGAACCAGCCGCTGATAAAGGCCCGACTGCCTCTTGGTGGGCGACTTTGCAGCTTTGATCAGGATATCCATTTCGGCGAAGAGCGTAAGTCTGGATTTGGCCCGGGTAATCCCCGTATAGACAAGCTCACGGGTGATGATCGGGCTGTCTTTATCCGGTAACACCATGACAACATCCGCAAACTCAGAACCCTGGCTTTTGTGAATGGTCATGGCGAACACGGTTTCATGCTCAGGAAGTCGGCTGGGTAGAAACTGCCGGACCTGTTTATCGGGCAACTGAAAAGCGATCCGGAGCTGGCCATCAGGGCCTCTGATGGTAATCCCGATATCACCATTGTACAGGCCAAGCCCGTGATCATTGCGGGTGATCAAAACAGGGCGGCCTTCATACCATTGTCCAGTCACGTCGATCAGGCCTTTTTCTTGCAGGGCTTTTTGTATTGCTTCGTTCAGCCCTGAAATACCGTAGGGGCCTTCCCGCAAGGCACATAACACCTGAAACCGGTTAAAGGCATCAAGAATATGGTGAGGTGCTGATGTCAGTTGAATGAGTTCCAGGTAGTGTCGGTAGGATTCAACGGACTGCTGTATCAATTGCTGATAATCAGAGTCCCCGGCGATGGAAAAGCGCTCAATATCGTCAAAGCCTGAGGTAAATACCGACTTCAGAGATCGCAGGTCATTGTTGTTTACGGCTTTGGCCAGACTCCCTATACCGGAATGGGCATCAAAGCGGTAGCTTTTGCGCAGCAGGCAAAGGCTGTCGGAAACGGCAAGATTTGTCCTGGTTTGTGCAGGCTCCATTTTAGCAAGATCATGTCCGGTTAACTTTTCCAGCAGATTGCGTTGTTCATTTGAGTAACCAAAGCTGGCGGCTGCACAGATATCACCGAGGACACTGCCAGCTTCCACTGACGAAAGCTGATCACGGTCACCTAACAGAATTAACCGGGCATGATCTGGCAATGCTTCCAGCAGGTGGCTCATCAGTGGCAAGTCGATCATGGAGGCTTCATCCACTACCAGAATATCCAGGTGCAACCGATTGTTTCTATTGTGGATGAAACCGGTTTTTCCGGGAATGACGCCCAGTAAACGGTGCAGCGTTCCGGCTTGAGTCGGGATTTTTTCTCTTACCGTGTCACTGCAGTTTATTTTTGCCAGTGCGCCGCCAATGGACTCGGTTAAACGGGCTGCTGCCTTACCCGTTGGGGCAACCAGTTTGATGTCCGGAGGGGATTGGCGTTTCAGGCCCAGCTCTGTAAGCAGGGCAAGCAGTCGGGTAACGGTTGTGGTTTTGCCGGTTCCAGGGCCACCACTGATCACGGAAAATGAGCGACTGGCGGCCAGTGCCGCAGCAATTTTCTGCCAGTTCAGGCACGCCGACTCGGGAATCAATGAATCAAGGGTATCGGTATCAGCGCCGTGGTTAACCGAGTTTAGAATGGCTTGCCAGTCAAGCGTATCAACGGACTCAATATCCAGCCACTTGATGAGTTCAGCTTTCTGAGCGGCTTCGGACTTCCCTTGACACTGTTGCAGGACAAAGTGGTAATCCCTGTGAAAGAGTCTCTGCAAAATCGACCGGGCTTCATCGGTATCCAGTGTTTCGGTGCTTCTGCTGTTGAGAAAACCGGCGACACTGCGTTCGTATTGCCAGTACCGATAAAGGTACAGACGCCCATCATCCAGAACCAGGGGTGTTGGTTCACTGCCTTCACCCACAACCTGAGTCCGTTTGAGGCGGGTCAGCCACTGGTCTTTTGGAATGGCAACGGTATCCATCAGTTCGGAACATTCCTGCCCATCCATACCAAAAAGGCTGAAGTCCGATGCCAGAGACATGCAGACATTGCCCTGGCCCAGTTCAAAGCTGACATTGGCGGCGGCCAGAGTCAGCAATGGATCGGGATTCAAGGAGTGGATCAGTTTGGCGAACTGGTAATCCAGGGCTCGAATAATCCCCTGTTGTTCCAGTATCTGCAGCTGATTTAACATCTTATCAGCTCCTCTTTTTGATTATCTTTGCCATCTTCACCACGGAAAAGCCGATCCAGACCATTAATGAGCTGAAATGAGGGCTTATGGCTGAATATGCCGTGTTGCTCAGGATCATTCATCTGCACGCCGCGCAGAAACAGATAGATAACGCCACCGAAATGCCGGTCATAGTCATAATCCGGTACACGTTGTTTGAGCAGTCGGTGCAATGCCAGAGAGTACAGCTGGTATTGCAGATCGTAACGATGCTCTATCATGACTTTCTCCATGGCTTCCCTGGAATAATCACTGATGTTATTTCCCAGCCAGTTTGATTTGTAATCGAGCACATACCAGCGCCCCTGATATTCAAAGGTCAGGTCAATAAAGCCTTTCAGTATGCCTTTCATACGGTGGAACTGCAGCTCTCCGGCCCTGGCGCTCAGTGAATCGTGTTGAGCAATCAGCTGGTTAAGGCTCTGGGGATTAAGCTGTTCGATAGGCAGATAAAACTCCATTTCAACCCGTCGAGCGGAATCTGGCAGATTTATAAGGCGAAGATTGTCTTTATCCAGCGGCGCGTTGAGGCAAGTTAACAACATACCTTTGGTAGCGGGCAGCCACTCTTCGCCATAACCGGCCCGGGCGTGGCTATCCACCAGAAAGCTGTCGAGATAGGCGTCACTGTCTGCAAAGCGCAATGCGTTCATATCCAGCTCTTCAAACAGACTGTGCATAAACGTTCCCGGTTGAGCCCCCTTAGGAAAGTTAAACAGGCTTAAAGGGGCGGCTTCAGACTGCGGGTTATCCGGGGCCGTATGTTGTTCATTGATGGCATCAGTATCAAACCCTGGCGATTCATTACTGGCAACGGCCGGTGTCTCAGCGCGATGTGATGCATGCCGTGAAAGTGCCGAGTAGCTGGTGGTCCACCAGTTTCTTTCAATATTTCCTGTGAAATTCCGTGCGCTTAACGACGCTTCTTGTGTATTCACTGGAGCATAGGGTGGGAGAGTGTCGGCTGGTGGTGCAGAAACCATGATCTGTTGATGATCACATTGCCCGGCCACATGCTCCAGCAACAGATTCAGATCCTGACTGATGATCTCTGAGCCCTGGTTGAGCAAGTAACCAATCGCGCTCTGATGCAGATCAGTTTTACCCTCTTTACCGGCTTTCCCCGATTTGTAGGGAGCCATGCCCAGGTAGCAGCAGTAGACCGAACGGGTCAGGGCAACATAGAGCAGGCGCAGGTCTTCAGCCAGACGCTCCTTTTCGGAAAGGGCTGAGGCTTGTTCCGAGGGGGTTAATGCCAGCCAGGTTTCACTGGTTTGCGGGTCATGGTACAGGGGGGAATCCGCTTTGCGCAGATGGCACGGAAAGGGGATAAAGACCACCTTGTATTCCAGCCCCTTGGATTTATGAATGGTAATAATCTTGACCAGGTTCCGCTCGCTCTCCAGGTGCAGCTGCTGATCATCGGCGTTTTGATTGGGTCTGATGACCTGTTCGGAAAACCAGCGAGCCAGGGCGGATGCTCCCTGCTGTTCAAGGCTGGCGGCCGCCAGCAGCTCGCCCATGTGTAACAGGTCGGTCAGACGCCGTTCCCCATCCTGGAATGAGAGCAGTCGTTCGGCGATTTTCCGTTGGAAGACAAGCTGGCGTAACATGGGCAGGATGCCTTTTTTCTGCCAGAGTTCGCCATAGTGAGTGAACTCTTCCACCGCGCTTTCCCAGGCTTGCTCATCCACATTGAGTGCATCCAGGGCCGGGGCATCAAGATGGAAAAGCGTGGTGGCCAGCGCCGCTTTCAACACCCGTTCGCTGGTGGGTTGCAGGCAGGCCTGAAGGACTTTTTCCAGGTCAGACGCTTCCCGTGCGGCAAATACCGAGTCCTGGTTGCTCAGGTAGATACTGGCGATATTCTGTGCGGCCAGGGCCTCGCGAATCTTCTGGCCATGGCGGCCACTGCGAACCAGTACGGCAATATCACCGGGTTGTAGAGGTGTTTGCCGGTCACCGTTGTGAATCTGGCAGTTGCCCTGGTCTGCGGCGGTGAGAAGGCGGTTGATCTCGGTGGCGGTTGCCTGGCTCATGGTATCCAGATAGCGCTCGGCATTGATGGTGGGTCCATCAACGGGCTGCTGCAGCCACAGGGTCATTGCCGGTAGTGCTTCTCCCTCATGATAAAGGCGCTTCTGCGCGGCACCCGGGGATGGGTGAACGGGTTCAAAAGGGATGCTGTCGTTGTAGATAAAGGGGGTCGGTGAATGCTGGAATACCGTATTCACCGCAGACACCATGGCATTGCTTGAACGCCAGTTGATAGCCAGCGTGTAATGGCTGTGTACCTGTTGCCTGGCCTGCATATAGGTGAAGATATCGGCACCACGGAAGGCATAGATGGCCTGCTTGGGATCGCCGATCATAAACAGGCCGACGCCGGGGTCACCGCCTTCCATGTAGATCTTGTTGAAAATGCGATACTGAAGAGGGTCGGTATCCTGAAACTCATCAATCATGGCAATGCGATACTGGCTGCGAATTGCCTGGGCCAGCAGCTCGCCGTCACCGGCCTTCTCTTCGCAATTGCCTTCAGGATTACCTTCAGGAAACAACGCACTGGCCAGGTTGGTCAGCAGGTCATCAAAGGAGAGTTGATAGCGGCTGGCTTTCAATTGTGTCAGCTGGTGTTTGATATGTTGCAGTGCATCCCGGGTAATCAGGCCCTGAAGCGCCTCCTTGAGAGAGAGTGGCAAATCCAGGAATTCATCAATTTTCCGAAAAATGGGGTGCTCGGGCAGTTTGCCGGTTTTTAACAGGCTCTTTTGTAATACTTCGGTGCCGTAGATCTCCCAACTGTCTTTTTCCAGATTGGGAATCAGATCGTCAGAGGCAAGAAAACTGTTCATTTGGCCAAGACGTTTCAGCGGTTTGCGGTCTTTACGCAGGCCACAGTTACGCAACAGGTCTGCGATGGTGTCCTGATCGTTTTGCCAGAGTGTCTTCAACTCCCTGGCGGGTGACAGATAGACCCTGTTGAACTCCTCCATGGATTCCGGCACCTGGTCTCCGGCCAGTTTCAGATCTGACAGGGGCAGCCAGCTGCGCAAATGACTCAGCAGGTCGTTGGGTGTTTTCCAGAGGTTGCGGATCAGTTTCACCAGCGGTTTTTCCAGGGGATAGAAATGCCGGCGCCAGTAGTCCGCAGCACTCAGCTGCAACATGGGCTCGGTATCGGTAATCAGCTCACTGGAGAAGAGTGTGCCACTTTCAAACGCATGCTGTTTCAACATGCGCTGACAGAAGCCGTGGATGGTGAAAATCGCCGCCTCATCCATCTGCTGTTCTGCGGCCAGCAGCAGTGCCTGACACTGTTCTGGCTGATCCATATCTTCAATCAGCTGCTGAATAAACGGGTCGCTGGATTT
Organism: Endozoicomonas sp. ALC013; assembly: GCF_049310205.1. Taxonomy (NCBI): domain Bacteria; kingdom Pseudomonadati; phylum Pseudomonadota; class Gammaproteobacteria; order Oceanospirillales; family Endozoicomonadaceae; genus Endozoicomonas; species Endozoicomonas sp. ALC013. The sequence continues at coordinate 79,206 of NZ_JBLYNS010000004.1, forward strand.
GCCCGCAATAAAGTCATCCCGGGTCTGGTGAATTCTGGCCCGGATACGATCCCGCAATTCGCCGGTGGCCGCTTCGGTAAAGGTAACCACCAGTATCTGATCAACGGTTAACGGGGTTTCATGTTGTGTTTTATCGCTGCCATGGCCCAGCAGTATGCGAAGATAGAGATTGGCAATGGTATAGGTTTTGCCCGTGCCGGCACTGGCTTCGATCAGGCGGACGCCGTGCAGGGGCAGGGCGTGTGGGTCCAGTGTTTCCGGAACCAGGTGGTTCTGGTCAGTGGCTGTTGACTGGCTCAAGGCTGTTGACTGGCTCATGGCTGTTCCTCCTGCAAACAGTCAAACGCAGGAGCCATAATCTCTCTGGTAAGGCTGGTCATTTCAGTAAATACCGGCGTCAGCTCAGGGTAGACCCGCTGTATATAGTCATCACTGCACTCTCCCCGCACATGGAAATCATCCCCGGCAAAGGCTTTTTCGGCGGCTTTTTCTGCCTTGTCCGGGTTATCATCCGGATCGGCCTTTAACCAGCTATAGGCCGTTTCCGGGAACCAGGGCAGCGGCAGGTTCTGACCCATCTGGAAGTAATGGATCAGTGTGGACAGGTGTTGTTCTGCTTCCTGTTTTGGGATGACCGGCAACAGGCGCTCCTTCTCCGGGTCATGAATCCGGGTCACGGTTGGATTTTCGGTCGTGCACTGACACAGGTGCTCAATCCAGCTTCTGATCAGATCTTTACCTTTAAAACTGGCGGGGCGGTAGCGAAGCATACCGGACGCAGAGAAGCCTTTCAGCCAGCCGGTCAGATGCACCGGAGGGTGCTGGCGTTCGAGGTGGGGGAGCTGCAGGTTCACTTCCCGGTCGTCAGCACTATCTTCCAACTGTAGGCTTAATCGGTCAGCCATTGGGGTAAGGTCTTTTATCTGCTCATCCAGCAGAATCTGGCCAAAAGCGGAGTGTGGCAGCTTGCCGGAAGAGTGCAGTCGGCTGAGAAGACGTTCAGGGGCTTCTTCGTTAATCAGACTGTCAAGAATCCCGGCTTTCAGCTGGTAATTCTCCAGCGGCTCCATGGCGAATGTTTCGGTCTCCTCCAGGGCTTGGTCCTGAACGGAGAAATAGACTTTCAGGCGGCGATTAAAAAAGTAGCGACTGGGGTTGCTGTAAAATCTCAACAGCTCGGCAAGCTCAACGTCATTGAGGTTAACTCCCTCTTCATCCGGCAGGCGCGTCTGAATAAACTGGCCTGGCCTTTCTTCAGTGCGACTGGCTGCCGGTAACCACTCTTTAATGTAACTGTGAAAAGTGTGCCCTCGCTGGCCTGACTCAGGCTGATTCAAGAAGTTTCTGTGGCTGAACGGCTGCAGAGGGTGTTCGATAACCAGCTGCTCTGATTTCAGGTCAAAACCCTGTTCGCAGTAGTTGAGCAGTTCGGTGACCAGTACGGAAGGTATGCGCTCACTGTTATCCTGTATCCGTCGGCCAACATAGCTGATGTATAAGGTATCCTGGGCAGACAGCAGAGCCTCCAGGAACAGGTAACGGTCGTCTACCCGACGTGAGCGGTCACCACGCCTGCCATGGCGGGCGATCAGGTCAAATCCGGCGGGGGCAATACTGCGGGGATAGGCACCGTCATTCATACCCAGCAGGCAGACAACCCTGAACGGGATGGAGCGCATGGGCATTAATGTGCAGAAATTGACCTGGCCAGCGAGGAAGCGCTGACTGCTGCGCTCCTGAGTCAAACGTTCGGTCAGATAACTGATAAAGACTCTGCGTGATAATGTTTGCTGGTACCCTGCCTCCTGCAGCTGTTCATAGAGGTGAGACAGGGTATTCCTGACCAGTGTGAGCGCTGCTTCGTCCTCTTCCGAGCGGGTAAGGAAAAAGCGATCCAGCAGCTGATGAGTGAACTGGATCCATTGTTCAATGGTTCGTGTGTTATCCAGTTCATTGAGTAATTGCTCACTGCTATCAATAAAACTGGCCAGATAGCCTGCCAGCACTGCAGACATGCCCTGAACCGCATCCATCGGCAAAATATCATCATAGACGCCGGTATTTTCCGGCATGGCATAGCCCAGCAGCATCCTTCTGAGCCCGAATGACCAGGAGTTAGCCTGCAGCTCTGGCAGGTCAAACCGGGTTTGGTGGGCAGGGGTTAAACCCCAGCGTATACCTGACTCATGGGTCCATTGTCTCAGAATGTCCAGGTCACCGGTGGTCAGGTTGAAACGGTATTGAATGGCGGGCACTTCCAACAGCTCCATAAGCTCCGGGGCGGAGCAGCGGCTTTTGTCCAGCTCCAGCAGTTTAAGGAGTGCTGACAGGACAGGGTGCTCGTTTTTTGCACTGACATCTGAAATGGCCCATGGGATACGACGCTGGTCATCCATGCTGCCAAATATGGCTTGAATCCACGGGGTATAGCTGTCGATGTCCGGTAGCATGATGACAATGTCTTTGGGGGTCAGTTCCGGGTTCTGTTCAAACATATCAAGCAGATGGTCATACAGTATTTCCACCTCTCTGAGTGGACTATGACAGCTATGGAATTGCAGGGACTGATCGTTTGGCATCGCCGTTTTCTGGCCCTGGGCTGTCCGGTCGTGCAGCTCGAAGATGTCCTTTTGCAGATTGCCCAGCAGGGTATCCTTGTGATCGCTGACAAAGACATCGATATCAAACGCATCCAGGCCGTGGAGCTGGTGGAAGTAGTCTCTGCCAAGCTTGCCCATTGAGCCCAGCAGCGGATTGCCAATGGCGTCCAGGTTGTCCAGAGACAATCCCTCTTTACTGAACCAGCCTTTATCCTGCTGCTTCTTTTGATCCAGCAGTTTACGGGCTGCCAGCTTGCGCAGATATTTTGGGTCCCGTTCATCTCCCCAGTAGTGCTGGCAGGGGTTAGCGACCATTAAATGCACATCGCACTGGCTGGACATTGCCTCGATGGATTCGACAAAATGCGGGGGCAGGGCAGAAATACCAAAGACAAACAACCGCAGTGGCAGCTGTGAGCTGCAATCATTATTGGCCATAGCCTCAAGAAAGCGGTGGTGCATATTGGCCCTGTGCCAGGGGGATTGTTCCAGTTCAGCTGTTCTTGAGACCAGGGCACGCCATAGTTTGGGCTGCCAGGGCTGGTCAGAGGTGATTGTGCTGGTGTCATTCCCCTGTTCCCAGTCCAGAATCCAGTCAGGGCGATAGACAAGATATTGGTCAAAAATATCAGCAATTTTTCCGGACAACTGAAATTTCCGAATGTCGTCATCATCACTCGCCAGGTATTGGGTTAATGAATAGAAGTCCGGGTCGTGTTTCAGGGAGTCAAGGAGATCCATCAGCTTCCAGGTCATTGACTCCTTATTGAACGCGGATCGGCGTGGAACGTCCGGCAGGATGCGGGTATACATTTGCCAGAGGAAACTGGCCGGCAGAGGAAAATTGACACCGGCAGCTATACCCAGCCCTTTCGCCAGTTCCAGTCTGAGCCACTGGGCCATTCCGGGGCTTTGTACCAGAATCTGTTCATCTTCCAGGGGGTTGCTCGGAGGGGTTTGGCGAAAAAGCTCGACCAGAAGGTCTTTAAGCACATCCAGATGATTGGAATGGTATATGGTCAGCACAGGGAAACGTCGTCATTAACCGATAGATAAGGCTACTGTCGGCGCTATCCACCGTGCTGTCAACCGGATTGGTGGAAACTCAGGCCTGTCCCCTGCGGAGAATATTGTTTAACAACCCCGTTTTATTTTTTGAGCTGGTCGGCCGACTATTCCCCGGTTTGCCGCTGTAGGATTGATTAATTTCCTGTTCGGCTTTTTGTAACAGCGCGAGGTCAGGATTGGTCTTTTGCAGGAAGCGTTGCCCGCAGCCTTCACTGAGGTGCAGTTTTTTCTTCAGCATTTTCATTGAATCCATCAATGATTTAGCCCGGGCAATGGCTTTTTTACTGGCATCAAGTTGTTCGGTGGAAAATTGTTCGGTTGCCATGGTATTTACCTGATAGTTATTCTCACGCTTATTTTAGCAAATAACCGAATTTACCTTTTCTTTGATAGTTGATTGTCTGGATACAGGGTAAGATAAGCCCGCTTTCCGGTTCCCTGACTTATCCCGAATTACTATGCCCTTCGCACTGAGCCGTTATTCCCGAACGATTTCCCGGACTTTGATATCACTCCTGCTGTTTTTCCTGATATTGCCCATTAGCACGGGGCTTTATGCAGAGGGTAATAAAAAGCCGATCAGAATTGCTTATTTTACCGATGATGCGCCCTGGATGTTTACCAACAGCGAGGGAGAGGCCGACGGTGTGTTTCATGACCTCTGGGAACTGTGGTCGGAAAAAAGCAACGTTGATATCCAGTTTGTGGTGTCTTCTCCGGAAAAAATTGAGGCCGAGCTTAAGGGTTCTGAAGTTGATGTTCTGGCTTACCTGCCACCGGGCATGCAGGATCAGTTGCGCAAGAATGGTCTGGAGAGTGTACCGATTCACTCGTTTGTTCCTGTTCTCTTTGTCAGAAAAAGCAGTCAGATAAGCAGCTTTGAGGAGGTAATTGCGAAACTCCGGGTTGGCTACATCAAAGGTTATAACTGTCAGCCCTGCCTCAAAAGCTTTAATGCAGAAGCTGTTGTCGTGCCCTTCACTTCAGGCTCATCTATGGCCACAGCAGTATCCAAACGTGAGATCGACGCGATACTTGGCGGTCGTTCAAGCTTGAGCTACTACTTGCATAATCTGGGTGTTAAAGATGAATTTCAGGTGGTGCCAACGCCTTTGCCACCCGTTGAAGTCAAGGCCATTGTTGCCCCGGGTCGAACGGATCTTGTGCGTGTTATTGAGCATGGGGTGGCGAAAATTTCTGATCAGGACAAAGCAGATCTTATTGAAGAGCTGTTCAGGTTTACTCATTGTCATCCTGAAAGTCTGGTCGTTGCCCTGGAGACCGACCTTTCCCCGCTGTCTTTTATCAATGCACTGGGTAAACCCTCAGGCCTGTTTGTTGATATCTGGAACTTATGGTCAGAAAAAACAGGAACACCGATTAAATTCAGAATGGGTCTTATTGGTGAAAACATAGCTGCTTTGCAAAAAGGTAAGGTCGACGTTATTGCTGCCGTGTCTCCGACGATGGAACGAAGCCAGTGGATGGCGCTGTCAAATCCTTACTATGGATTGAATACCCGAATTTACTTTCGCCCTGACAGCAACCTGGGTGATCCCGGGGCGGATTTAAATGGTAAAAAGCTGGGTGTGATCGGTTCTTCAAGCCCTGAGGAATTCGTCCGGCGCTGGTTGCCGGATGCTTATCCCATTGAACATGGTACTGTCTCCCAGATGATTGAGAGCCTGTTCTCCGGAGAAATAGATGCATTTCTTGGCGAACCGGTGATTGTCCGGTCTGCCCTGAATCGCCATGGTCTGGTGGGGGAGGTGAACTCCAGCGAGTACTTTAATCTGAATGAGGCGGTTGGGGCCGGCCTTTTGCTGAACAGGTCGGCAGACTTATTGCCGGAGTTGAATAATGGATTTCGGGCCATCACACCGGATGAGTACCGTGCCATTGAAAACCGTTGGATTATCAGTAGTCGAGATCGCTATTTTCGCCACAGCGGCTCAGTGGTTGAACTGAGTGATTCCGAGCGCCGCTGGTTAGCTGAAAATCCGGTGATCAGTGTTCTGGTTGATAATAATAAACCGCCATTTTCTTATATTGATAGAAGAGGGCAATGGCAGGGAATGACCATAGCTTATCTCAAGCTGTTGGAAGACAGGCTGGGCATCACCTTTCAGCTTCATCAGGACCCCGTATGGACCAATGCCTTGATTCAGGCTTATCGCCATGATGTTGATGCCGTTGCGATGTTACAGAAAACGGAAGAGCGCAGCCGTTATCTGAATTTTACCAAACCATTTGTCAGTGTGCCGGCCGTGATCCTCGCCCGTGATTCCGATAAAAGCATCCGTTCTCCGGGCCATTTAAATGGGAAAAGGGTTGGTTTTACGCCAGGTTATGTCACTTATGAAATCTTTCAACAGAACTACCCGGGTATCAATTTTGTCAAGATGCCGGATATTGCCACAGGCTTGAATCAGGTTGCCAGTGGAGTTCTTGATGCCATAGTGGTCAACCTGGCTTCTGCAAGTTATGAAATAGAGCGCATGAAAATAACCAACTTGCAGGTGGTTGCTGAAGCGGGTTTTAACTATGACTTCAGTATGGCATCGAGAAACAACTCTCCTGAACTGGCCTCTATCCTGGAAAAAGCGGTGGATACCATTACTCCGGAAGACCGGGAGGCTCTTGAAAGCAGCTGGCTGTCGATTCAGGGAGGCATGTGGCGGCCTAATAAAGAGTTGTTTATTGGTCTGGTATTGATTCTGGTGACATTGATTCTCATTGTTTACTGGAATCGTCGTTTAACCATCGAGATTGCTGACCGTGAAAAAGCAGAAGAAGGGCTGCGGGTTCGTTCCGAACTGGACCGCCTGCTGAGTGATATTTCCAGGCATTTCATGGACCAGCCGGTGCATCGGGCCAATGACTATTTTCTGAGTCGGCTTGGGCGCTATCTCAATGCTGAAGCCGTCTGCATCTTCTCCTGGGAGCCCCAGGCCCGTATTGAGCATTACTGGTCATGCCGACCTGATCCTGATCCCGCAGCTTTTGAGCCACTGTTTGACCATGACTTTTCCGGTGTTTATGGCGAGGTGAAAAAACATCAGGGCAACATTCTTATTCGTGATGAAATATTGCAGAAGGGGGACCTTGAAGGTGCTGCCATTCTGGATGATTTGGGGGTTTCCATCGCGGTCTATGCCCCTATGTTGCTGTTTGGTCGTGTGGTGGGTGGTATTGGATTGATCAATACGCCGGAAAAATATCAGGTCTATATCCATGAAATGGATTTGCTGCATCGAATGGGTGAGCTGGTGGCGGTTGCCCGTGATCGTCAACATGCGGAAGATGCCTTAAGAGTCAGTGAGGAACGTTACCAGCTGGCAATGGATGCGGCTTCCGATGGTCTCTGGGACTGGGATGTCCTCAGGGATAACATGTATTTAAGCCCCCGATATCAAACCATGCTGGGTTACCAGCCCGGGGAACTGTTGGGCAATATCAGGACCTGGCGACAGCAGCTTCATCCAGAGGATAAAATTTCCACCATTCATTTTTTTGAACAACAGCTGGAGACTTCCGATAACTCGTTTCAGTTTGTTTACCGTATCCGCAGGAAAGACGGCAGTTATTGTAATGTTCGCAGCAAAGGGAAGGTGGTGTTCAGGGATGAGCTGGGGAAACCCCTTCGGGTCATTGGTACAACCGTGGATATTACTCGCCAGATTGAACGGGAACGTGAGCTGTCGATGGCCCGTTTCTCCCTCGATAGTGCCGGTGATCATATTCACTGGTTCAGAAGGGATGGTTACCACAAGTATGTCAATGAGTCTGCCTGTAAAGCCCTGGGATTTTCCCAGGAAGAGTTGATGAAACTGTCCATCATGGACATTAACCCGGCGGTTACCCGGAGTTCCTGGAAAAAGCTCTGGGAGCAGCTGGAGCTGAGAAAAGGTATGACCTATGAAACGCTGCGAAAAACATCCGATGGCACTGTTTTTCCAGTGGAGATTACTGCGAACTATATGGAGTATGAGGGAGAAGGGTACCTCTTTGCTTCCGGGCGCAATATCACCGATCGAAAACAGACTGAAGAAGCGTTGCGCAAGGCGAAAGAAGTTGCTGACCAGGCCAATCAGGCGAAAAGTAACTTTCTGGCCAATATGAGCCATGAGATCCGTACGCCGATGAATGCCATTATTGGCTTGAGTCATCTGGTTCAGGAAACCAGGCTTTCTTATCAGCAGCGGGATTACATCAGTAAAATTCAGTCATCTGCCCATGACCTTCTGGGTATCATCAACGACATTCTTGACTTCTCAAGAATTGAGGCAGGCAAACTCAATATGGAAAATATTGAATTTGACCTTGGGGGCGTTTTTGACAACGTCTATAACCTCAGCAGTATCAAGGCCAGGGAAAAGGGCCTGACACTGACTTACGATATTCAGTCGGATGTGCCCAGACATCTGCGGGGTGATCCGCTCCGGCTTGGGCAGATACTGATCAACCTGACCCATAATGCCCTCAAGTTTACCAGTGAAGGCGAAGTCAATGTGTCTGTCAGGCTGGTCAGCAGCAGGCAGGATGTGGTCAGACTTCAGTTCTCGGTGGCCGATACAGGCATTGGTATCAGTAAACAGCAGCAGAATAAGTTGTTTCAGTCATTTTCTCAGGTTGATGGGTCAACAACCCGGAAGTTTGGTGGTACCGGGCTGGGGCTGGCTATCTGTAAAAACCTTGTGTACATGATGAATGGGGATATCTCTGTTGCCTCAGAGCCCGGCAAGGGCAGTACTTTTTGCTTTACCGTTGAACTGGGTGTTGCCCATCAGACTCAGGTTCTGGAGCGGTCACTTGCCGGGGTCCGTGTGCTTGTGGTGGATGATAACCCGACAGCAAGAGCACTTCTGATCAGTCATTTGCAAACATCCGGGTGCGAAACCCTGGAAAGTAACCATGGTGACGAAGCGCTGGCGTTGCTGAAAGAGAAGAATTCCGGTGCTGATAAGGCCGTTTCTCTGGTGCTGCTTGACTGGAGAATGCCGGATATGGATGGCATTGAACTGGCAGAACGCATTCATAAACTCAATCTTGCCCCGGAACCCAAACTGATGATGGTTTCGGCCTATGGCCGGGAAGAGCTGATGGCAAAAGCCTCAGGTACAGTGGATGCTTTTCTGATTAAACCGGTCAATCACAGCGTTTTGATAGAGACTATTTTGCGCCTGTTGCAGTGTCAGAATAATCCGAAAACTGAAATCATCGAAGAAGCTCGATTTTGTGAGATTATGCCTAAAGGCCGCATACTGCTGGCTGAGGATAATGAAATCAACCGGCAGGTTGCCCGTGAGCTGTTACAGGGCATGGGGCTTGAGGTCGTCATGGTCACGAACGGTGCCGAAGCGGTAGAGCGGGTGAAGCACGAAGACTTTGACCTGGTCTTTATGGACATTCAGATGCCTGAAATGGATGGGTATCAGGCAACACGGAAGATCAGGCGAAAGCTTGGCAAGGATAAGCTGGTAATTATTGCCATGACTGCACACGCCATGACCGGTGATCGGGAGCGCTGTTTGCAGGCTGGAATGAATGATCATATTTCCAAGCCATTAAGTCCTGCTGCTCTCAAGCAGATGGTGCGTCACTGGTTGCAGGCAGGAGAAACCGATGTGCATCAGACTGTTGCTTTGCCTCAGGCATCAGAGAATACGTCCTGCCTGAAACTGCCGGGAATAGATGTAGACGATGGTTTGCAGAGGCTTCAGGGCAACCGGGCGCTTTATGAAAAGCTTTTGACAGACTTCTATCATGGCCAGCGGGAAGATCTGATCCAATTAGAAGGGCTTCTGGAAACCGGCAAATGGCATGAGGCTTGCCAGTTGGTGCATGCATTGAAAGGGGTTGCCGGTAACTTAGGGGCAAGCAGCCTGCATGATCAGGCTGCTCAACTTGAGCATAGTTTACGCAGACAATTTGAAATGCCTGACAACAGCTTGATGGACTCGTTTGTGCTGGCCTTTGAACAGGTGATGGAAGGCCTTGAACATTTGCCTCCGGTAAAAGAAGGTTTGGAACCCGCCGGGGAGGGGGCTATTGCCGTTGGTGAGCTGAATGAACTGCTTGATGAGATGGAGCAAAAGCTCAGTGAAGGCGATGTGGATGTGGTTTCTCTGCTGCCAACGCTTATTCATGGACTGAATGATCAGATTGACCACAAAGAGCTGACGTTATTTCAGGATGCGGTTATCAGTTACGACTTTGACGAAGCCTATGGGGTGCTGGTGGAAATCAAAAAGAAAATCAGCTGATAGCTTGCCACTCACCCAGAGTCATGACTCTGGGTGAGTGGCATTGGCTGGGGCGACTATTTTTGCAGTTCGGCCTTTGGATCTATTGCATAGGGTATTTCATGAACCTGCAGCTGATGGCTTTTTTCTGTATCCAGAAAGACATCGTTGGCTTCAGCCGCTTCAATCCGAATAACCGCCAGTAATTCAATGTTGCCGTTTTCGACATTGCAGGCACGCTGGATGACTTCACCAACCGGTTTACCATTACTGCTGTAAAGTCGGGTGTTAATGTCAGGTTGTTCGGCGCTTTCCAGACTCAACCAGTAACACCGGCTTTTCTGCTGACCAAGGTTTTGCATTCGGGTCACAATTTCCTGCCCGGTATAGCACCCTTTTCTGAAGCTGACCCCGCCAAGGGAGGGTTGATTGAGGTGTTGGGGAATGTATTTATCGATGGTTTCCTGACAAAGCTCTGGAATGACTGACTCAATATTCAGTAACGACCAGAAATCTTCCGTTGCAGGTGTAAGCTCTTTGGTCAGTTCTGGCCATAAAAGAGGAAGGTCATCCTGATGAAGCCAAAGCTCATAGCGAGTCCTGACACCAGCGGCTTTTATAAGGTAGCCATTGCCGGAGACTTTGATAACTTCGTTTTGCTCTGGAAGTGATGAGTCGGGGAACATTTTGCTCAGCAGGGTGTCGATATTGGCTCCGGACAGGCCGAGAACCACGTGCTCAGGTTGACTGGTGAGATTAACCTTAAAGAAAACCGCGTACTTTTTCAGAGTGTCGAGAGTGGTTTCAGTCAGACCTGAGTTCATGGTCAACAGGTAGTCTTCACCATTGTCCATGATTTTGAAACTGGTATACATCCGTCCTTTAGGGGAGCATGCCACCCCGGTGCTGTATTGATGAGCAGCCAGCTGAAGCATATGTGTTGAAATCTGTCCCTGCAAAAACTTCTGGCGATCGGTGCCATCGATTTTGATAATGCTGTGGCCAGAGAGTACTGAGACAGAATTTTCATCCAGTGCCTGTGGTGTTTTGGCAAAGCCTGTCAACCGCTCTTCTTTATAAACAGCGCCCTGAGTTGTTAAGTAGGTCTTCCAGTCGGTGGCCATCTGATTACCTTGTTATCTGGTTGCCGCAATTGCATTTAATACTTGCTGGCATAATAGAAGATTATTGCTGCGAATTTAAAGGTATAATAACCGGCAAAATCCATAATAGGAGTTATTCTAAGATGCTGGGTGAAAATGAGCTGAAATGCCTGCAGTGGCGAAGTCGTCGTGGGATGCTTGAGCTTGACGTGCTTTTGGAACCTTTTACCAGGGAGGCGCTGTCTGAGCTCAGTGAAGCTGATCAGCTAACCTATGTTCGCCTGTTGGAGTGTGAAGATCCGGATCTCTTCAGTTGGTTTATGAGTGGTACAAGGCCTGAAGATCAGGCTCTTAGCCGCATGGTTGACAGAGTATTGGAGCGTGGGCGCTACAAAGGCGAGTCTTTGTGAAGTTAATGTAAGAAGTTCCCGTTACCACCTTGTTTTGATGCTTATCAGCCACGGTGCAGCTTGTGTTGCACTGTGGCTTTGTTCAGTCTGGCCTGTTGTCAAATTTGCCCTGGCCATGGTTCTCGCCTTGCATTTCTATCGACGCTACCTTCAATTTATTGCTCAGAGTCTTCCGACCAGTATTTCTGTAATTCGTTTGCTGGAAGATCAGTGGCGAGTGAATCTTGGCGGTGCCTGGTATCGCGCCTGGCCTGAGGGTGAAATTGTTGTCACCTCAATATTGATTTGCTTTAAGTTGAGAGTTGAGGGTAAGCGGCACCCTTCCTGCCTGATTCTGTTTCCAGACAGTGCTGACCCGGTTGAGCTGCATGGTTTCAGGCTGAGGCTGATGCTTGAGTCTCACTCTCTGTTTGGTGGCAAGGGCGAGGGGCACGTATAGTTCATGCCCATCGTGTTCGGCCTGAATGTTTTCATTGTGACATTGCTGTCTCTATCAACTAAGGCCTCTGTAATCCCTGAAGTTATTCTTCAGGATCGGATTCGGTGAACATCCACAAAACGTCAACAGCCCCTGAAGTTCTCTGGAACCAGAATCGTGTCTTCAGGAACAGGATTCGTATGAAGGTAATCCAGCGTGTAGTGTAAACCGCGGGACTCTTTTCTGGCCATGGCGCATCGAATAATCAGCTCAGATACCTGGGCAAGGTTGCGCAGCTCTATCAGGTCATTGCTGACTTTGAAATTGCTGTAGAACTCATGAATTTCCGATTGGAGCAGCTCAACGCGATTCATTGCTCTTTGCAGACGTTTTGTGGTGCGGACAATACCCACGTAATCCCACATAAAGCGGCGAAGTTCATCCCAATTGTGAGAGATAACCACATTTTCATCGGAATCTGTTACCTGGCTTTCATCCCAGTTCGGCAGAGAGGGTGGTTGTGGGTATTGATCAATGGTATCGCGTATCATCCGGGCGCAGCTTTTGGCAGTGACAAAGCACTCCAGCAGTGAATTACTGGCCAGCCGATTAGCACCATGCAGGCCGGTAAAACTGCACTCACCAACGGCAAAAAGGCCTTGTACGTCGGTTTGACCGTTTTTATCAACCAGTATTCCACCACAGGTGTAATGGGCAGCAGGAACAATAGGGATTGGGTCTTTGGTGATGTCGATATCGTAGCTGAGGCAACGCTCGTAAATGGTTGGAAAATGAGAGCGAATAAACTCCGCCGGCTTATGGCTGATATCCAGGTAAAGGCAGTCTGACCCCAAACGCTTCATTTCATGGTCAATGGCCCGTGCCACAATATCCCTGGGAGCCAGCTCTTCCCTGTGGTCGTAGTCTGGCATGAACCGGCTGCCATCGGCTCGTTTGAGCAGGCCGCCTTCGCCCCGAACGGCTTCTGAAATCAGAAACGACTTGGCATTTGGGTGGTAGAGGCAGGTCGGGTGAAATTGATTAAACTCCATATTGGCAACCCGGCAGCCTGCCCGCCAGGCCATGGCAATGCCATCTCCGGACGCACCATCGGTGTTACTGGTATAAAGGTAGGTTTTACTGGCACCTCCGGAGGCAAGCACGGTACAGCGGCTCTTGAAGGCATGCACCTGGTCTGATAGAAGGTCGAGTATATAGACACCAACGCAGCGCGGTTCATGCTGGTGAATCTGAGGTTCCAGTTTGCTGGTGGTGATCAGGTCTACAGCCAGGTGATGGTCGTAAAGGTCTATGTTCGGCTTTAACCTTGCCTGTTCCAGTAAGGTATCTGAAATAGCCCGGCCAGTGGCATCTGCGGAGTGAATGATTCTGCGGGAGCTGTGTCCACCTTCCCGTGTCAGGTGGTAGTCGAAGGGCCGGTCAACGGTATGATCCGGTGTGAATGGTACGCCCTGGCTGATCAGCCACTCAATACTCTCTCTGCCATTCTCCACGATATGTCGAACAGCCGACTCGTTACACAGGCCTGCGCCTGCGGTCAGGGTGTCTTTCACATGCTGGTCGATATTGTCACCGGTCTGGTCCAATACCGCCGCCACGCCTCCCTGCGCCCAATAGGTTGAGCCAGCGCTTAATGAGTCTTTGCTGAAAATGGCTATTCTGGCATCATCAGGCAGCTGCAGTGCCGTGGTCAGTCCGGCTGCGCCAGAGCCAATGATGATTACATCGTAATTATAGGGCTGTTGCATAAGGCTCCCCGGTCATCAAGTCACTCCGACATCTTTTATCCTTCCTATAATCCACAGGAAAATGCATGCAGTGTGGTTTTAATGTGCTAGCCTGTGGAACTGTACATGTCTGGATAAGTAACATGATGAGTTCTTTATTGAGTGGCTTAGCTATTTATCGGTATGATTAATGACAGTTACTGGTTATGTGCATCGGGCTAAAGAGGCTATTTTACGGGTCGATGTTAAAATTGCTGCTGACCTGAATCAAGAGGCCCGAGTAAACTTGTCTGACCTGTGTATTTTCTCCACCGGGCCAGCCGGGTACCTGGAATGTTCATTGTCAGGGCATTATATAGAATGTCTGGAAGTTACTGTAGTGTCGTTGACGTGCTAAAAATAACCTGTCGGTTTTCCAATATAATTACAACACCCGGATAAACCGGGTTGTGGTGGACAGATACCTTTTGAAGTAAAAAATTGAAAATATCAGGAACTTTTCTTCATTTTGATGGTCTATATACTTGCTGCTGAGCTAAACCCTTTATTGCACGATGGTGCCTTTTATGGTGTTCCTGCCATGCATGGGTGGAGATGCCTGAATGGTTGATAGTCCGGATACTGATCAGCAGTTGGTTGATCGTGTAAAGCAGGGTGACAAGAGAGCTTATGATGTGTTGGTTATTAAATATCAACACCGTATTCTTGGGCTGGTTGGTGGTTATCTCAGTGACTTTCAGGAAGTTCAGGATGTTACGCAAGAGGCTTTTATAAAAGCGTACCGTGCACTGGATAAGTTTCGTGGTGACAGCTCTTTTTATACCTGGTTGTACCGTATTGCTGTCAATACAGCCAAAAATCATCTGGTATCCAAGGGGCGAAGATTGCCAGAGTCTGATATCGATGTTCATGATGCAGACTTCCTGGAAACAGCGACTACCTTGAGGGTCGTTGATACCCCTGAGCGCAACCTGTACTGTAATGAAATCGAGCAGGTTATCCATGATGTCATTCAGCGTTTACCCGATGAACTGAGAACAGCAGTAATGTTGAGGGAGTTTGATGGCCTCAGCTATGAAGAAATTGCCGATGTTATGGATTGCCCGGTAGGTACTGTACGGTCCAGAATTTTCAGGGCTCGTGAAGCCATTGATCGTGAGATCAGACCGTTATTAGGGCAAAGTGGTTAAACAGGGTTTAACTCATGTGCGACAGAGTGAAGGTCGGCATGAATACCAGAGGTTTGTCTATGAGTGAAAAGAGTTCTCAAAACAGTGCCAGAGAACATTTGAAAGAATCTTTATCGGTTTCTCTGGATGGGCAGGCCAGTGAGCTGGAATTGCGTCGAGTGATTGATAGCATCGGCAAGGACGATGACCTCCGGGCGCTTGCGGGTCGTTATCAGCTGATTGGTGAGACACTCCGTGGTAATAGCAGCAAATTTGCCAATGTCGATATTTCCAGGGGCGTGATGAATGCCATAGAGCAGGAAGAGGCCGGTACTACCGGTGCGCAGAATGTCTCTGAAACAAAAGGTTCTTCCGCGATCAGTCCCGTACCCGGTCGCTTTTTTGAGGATGTATGGGCTTCTTTGGGTAAGGTTGCGGTTGCAGCCTCGGTGGCTTTTGCCATTGTTGTCGGGGTCAGAAACAGTAATCCGTCTCCTGATTTGCAGGTTCTGGCTGAAAATGAACCGGTTACCCTGACTCAGCCAGTGCAGCTGGCGCAATCGGGTCATAACGATTACGGTGCATTGGGTATTCGTGCCGGGTACAACTCAAGGCAGCATGACGGTATTACCCCTGAACAACTTGCTTATGCCCAGAGTCTTGCTGACAGGGCAACCAGGGAGCGTTTTCATGCCTATGCACTTCAGCATGCAGAGCTTTCTGCAATGGGAAGTGGCCAGAGTATTTTGTCATTTGCCAGATTGACCAGTTTTGACAACCAATAAATTTATGAAACAGATGCAATGGATTACCGGAAAGTTACTGGTTCTATGTTTTTTTGTCAGTGGCTTTGTGTCTGCGGAAACATCACCCGATGCAGGTTACCTGCTTGAAAGAATGGCTGCTTCCGCCAAAAGTCTGAGCTTTCAGGGAGAGTTTGTTTATCAGCAGGGAGCACAGTTGCAGACATTAAGTGTTGTTCATCAGGCTGAAGCTGAGAATATATCGGAAAAAGAACGCATTCTCTATCTGGATGGTGCTCCCCGGGAAGTTATACGCTCCGGAAATGAACTTTTCTTTTCCAGTTATAACGAAGGGGTGACCAGGTTTCAGCATGGTTCATTGATGCCGGTAGTAAGCAAGTTCCAGTCTGGTGTATCTGAGCGTTTCTATGACTTGAAAATTGTAGGTATTGACCGCGTTGCTGGTCGAGAAGCCGTGCTGTTGCTTGTGCTGCCGAAAGATCGTTTCCGTTATGGCTATCAGCTATGGCTTGACCGAGTATCCTCACTGTTGTTGAAATCAGTGCTGGTTGATGATCAGGGTAAAATAATTGAGCGACTGCAGTTCACTTCCCTGAATATTGGTCAGCTGTCAGATGATGTTCTGGCACTTCTGGACCGCAAGCCCTCCGGTGTCGATGAAACTATTCAGTTAAAAAGCAACCCGGAACACTCAGAGAAACCTGATGTGCCCCCGGAATGGGAAACGGGCTGGCTGCCTGATGGCTTTGTGCTGGAAAACAGCACCGTCCGTCCTTCTCCGGTCAGCAAGCACGATGTAGATGCTTTGATTTTTTCTGATGGAATTGCCAGTTTCTCTGTCTTTGTTGAGCAGGATGATACTAGGGTGCTAAGTCAGGCTTCTGAACAAATCGGTGCTCTTTCGGCGGTTTCAAAGATTTACAGAGAGGGTAATCAGTACTTCCATGTGACGGTTGTTGGTGATATTCCTCTGGGGACGGCAGAGAGGGTGGCTGTATCTGTTCGTCCGGTAAAAATAAAGCCTTGATGTAATGATCAAGTAAGTTTGCTGGACTTGAAGACTGGTTTTTTTTGTATTATTTCGTTACCGATCTATATCAGGTTTTCAGGAATATGATAGAAGAGCAGGGACGAGTTGTGGCTGTAGAGCGTGATTTTGTCTGGGTTGAAACAATCAGACAGTCCGGTTGTTCAAGCTGTAGTGCCCGAAATGGTTGTGGGCAGCATCTCTTTGAAAAGTACAGGGTCGGCTCATCCTTTTCATATATCAAAGCGGTTTGTCCCTGGGTAGTGAAAGAGGGTGACATGGTTGTGGTCGGTATTCCGGAAGGCTCCTTGCTAAAGGCTTCTTTTCTGATTTATCTCTTCCCGCTTCTGCTTATGATGGCTGGCATCTGGTTGTCCTCTGTAATGGGGGCAGCAGATTGGCTGCTGCTTGTCTCAGCTGGTTTGCTCCTGGCATGTGGCTTTTGTGCAGTAAGGTTATTTGGGAATAGGTCAGCTGATATGTGCCGTGTTGATGTGGTAAGGGTATTACCCTCTGACAATTTGTCGTTATCAGGCAGCTCCTCTGGGCGAACGCTTTCTTCCAGGCAGGAATGAGTTTTCTTGTTTTATTTCTGATGCTGCCGGGTCGCCTTGTTATCACGTAATTATAAATAATATCGCAGGAGCGTATGGCTCCGGTGAGTTTTTTCAATAGTCGAATACTGGAGAAAACATAATATGAGTAGGGTGTTTTTTCTCTGCAAAAAGTCACTTTATAACGTTGGGTTTTCCCTGCTTTTGTTTTACGCAACACTGGCAAATGCTTCAGTCAGGGGTTCCGGGCTGCCAGATTTTGCGGCATTGTTTGAACAGGCATCACCAGCGGTAGTGAATATCAGTACTCTGGCCACGCCAAAAGCGAGACCGTCAATATATGGGCCGGGCGGGGAGGAGATTCCTGAAATTTTCCGCCGTTACTTTGGTATCCCGCTGCCTGATGAAAACCCTTCCGGACGTTCTCAACCGATGTCACTCGGTTCTGGCTTTATTATCTCGTCAGACGGTTACATTCTGACCAATAACCATGTTATCGAAGGTGCTGATCAGATTATTGTCAGACTCAGTGACAGGAGTGAGCGTTCTGCAGAACTTATCGGTGCCGATAAGCGTTCGGATCTGGCGCTGTTAAAAATTAACAATGACCGCAGTCTGCCCGTCGTTAAACTTGGTGATTCCGAGAGTGTTAAATCTGGTCAATGGGTAGCAGCAATTGGGTCTCCGTTTAATTTTGAATACTCGATTACCAAAGGCATTATCAGCGCTCTGAATAGAAGCCTGCCCAGCGACTCCTATGTCCCGTTTATTCAAACCGATGTCCCTATCAATCCGGGTAACTCGGGTGGTCCGCTGTTTAATATGAATGGCGAAGTCATCGGAATTAACTCCCAGATTTTTACCCGCTCTGGCGGTTTTATGGGGCTGTCATTCGCCATACCGGTTGATCATGTTATGTGGGCGGTTGATCAACTGAAAGAGAAGGGTTATGTCACCCGGGGATGGCTGGGGGTCGCCATTCAGGATGTGGATCGGGATCTTGCCGAATCGTTTGGTCTGGAAAAACCCATGGGGGCGCTGATCAGTCAGGTGGTTCCCGGTGGTCCGGCTGATAAGGCAAGGCTTCATCCCGGCGACATTATTGTCAGATTTAATGAAAGAGTCATCAGCAGCTCAGGCGTATTGCCAATGTCGGTGGGGGTGATAAAACCCGGCGAAAAAGCCAGGCTTGAATATATCCGCAATGGCAAGCGCAAGACCGTAGATGTTGTAGTGGGTGAGCTGCCGGATGAAAACAGTGGTGCCCCTGAACATAGGGGAGATAAGACGCCTTCTGATAAAAACCCTCTGGGTGTTCAGGTAGCTGAGCTTGATGAGAATTATCGCAGTAAGCTGCGCCTGGATGAGGATGTTCAGGGGCTGGTGGTGATTGGAGTTAACCGGGGTGCTGGCCGTTCCATTGGGTTGCGTCAGGGCGATGTTATCACGGACCTGAATAATAGCAGTGTGACAACGGTAGCGGAATTCAAAAAAGTGGTAGCCAAACTGCCCAGGAACCGCTCAATTTCAATGCGGGTTATTCGCGGTGGGAATCCCGGCTACATCACCTTCCGGTTACAGGGGTGATCAAATGTGGATAGCACGGTATATGACCATGGAGTAGTGTGCTGACATGTTATAGAATATTATGGAATCATTTATGCAGGTCAGACACGTGTTAATTGCTGCCGGAGCTTTAGCCACAGGCATGAATAAAATCAATTCATGCTGTTTAACAGCCGGTAAGTCAGTTTGATCCGCAGGCCAATTCCCTAATTCAAGACGGTCCCCGCGATTGCGGGGATCGCTTTTTGTGACGTTTTTACAGTAGATACTATCGTGAGCGACCTAAGCTTAATCAGGAACTTTTCCATCATTGCCCATATTGATCATGGGAAATCAACCCTGGCTGACCGTTTTATCCAAACCTGTGGTGGGCTCAGTGATCGTGAAATGCAGGCCCAGGTGCTTGATTCCATGGAGCTTGAGCGTGAACGTGGCATCACCATCAAGGCCCAGAGTGTGACGCTGGATTATCATGCCAAAGATGGTAATACCTATCAGCTGAATTTTATCGATACACCAGGACACGTTGACTTTTCCTATGAAGTTTCACGTTCCCTGGCGGCCTGTGAAGGTGCGCTTCTGGTGGTGGATGCGGCCCAGGGTGTTGAGGCACAATCCGTTGCTAACTGTTACACCGCCATAGAGCAGGGGCTGGAAGTCATGCCCGTGCTGAATAAAATGGATCTGCCCCAGGCAGAGCCAGACCGGGTCTCCCAGGAAATTGAAGAGATTATCGGTATTGACGCAACCGATGCTGTCCGCTGCTCTGCCAAGAGTGGTTTGGGCATTGAGGATGTTCTTGAGCGACTGGTGTCCACTATTCCTGCTCCTGAAGGTGACATCAATGGGCCATTGCAGGCACTGATCATCGATTCCTGGTTTGATAACTATCTGGGTGTGGTGTCTCTTGTGCGGGTGAAAAACGGTACGTTGCGCAAGGGAGAAAAGATCGTCGTTAAATCCACCAAACAGTCTCATGTTGTGGATAATGTCGGTATTTTCACGCCCAAGCGGACGCCCACCGGAGTTCTTAAAGCCGGTGAGGTTGGTTATGTGGTTGCCGGTATCAAAGATATTCAAGGTGCTCCCGTCGGTGACACCCTGACTCATCTGAAAACCCAGGATGTTGCAGCGCTGCCAGGCTTTAAACATGTTAAGCCGCAGGTCTATGCCGGCTTGTTCCCGGTCAGTGCGGATGACTTTGAAGATTTTCGTGATGCGCTGGAAAAACTGAGTCTCAATGATGCCTCCCTGTTTTACGAGCCGGAGAGCAGTGACGCGCTGGGCTTTGGTTTCCGTTGTGGCTTCCTGGGCATGCTGCACATGGAGATCATTCAGGAGCGACTTGAGCGGGAATATGACCTGGATCTGATTACCACGGCTCCCACGGTAATCTATCAGTGTCATATGAAAAACGGCAGTGTGGTGGAAGTTGATAACCCTTCCAGACTGCCTGACCCTGCAGGTATTGACGAAATTCGTGAACCCATTTCCCGGGCCAATATTCTGGTACCCCAGGAATATCTCGGTAATGTGATTTCTCTCTGCGTTGAAAAGCGCGGCGTACAGAAAGATATGCAGTTCACGGGTGGTCAGGTCTCACTGACCTACGATATTCCGATGAACGAGGTGGTGCTGGATTTCTTTGACCGACTGAAATCGGTGAGCAGGGGGTTTGCTTCTCTGGACTACTCTTTTGATCGTTTTGAAACCGCTAAAATGGTTCGGGTGGATATTCTGATCAATGGTGAAAAAGTCGATGCACTGGCGGTTATTGTGCATAAGGATCACGCCGTTTCCCGCGGACGGGTGCTGACGGAAAAAATGAAAGAGATCATTCACCGCCAGATGTTTGATGTTGCCATTCAGGCGGCCATTGGTGGGCAGATTATTGCCCGGACCACGGTAAAAGCGCTCAGAAAGAACGTCACTGCGAAATGCTATGGTGGTGACGTGAGTCGTAAGCGTAAACTGCTGGAAAAACAGAAGGCCGGTAAGAAACGGATGAAGCAGGTTGGGCGTGTGGAAATTCCTCAGGAGGCTTTCCTGGCAGTTCTAAAGGTCGACAAATAATTCACCATTGATTACATAAGAGAAAAACAGCCATGGATTTTAACTTTCCGCTGCTATTGGTACTGTCGGTTGTTGTTACAGGTATCATCGCACTGATTGACCGACTTTTTTTGTTACCAAGGCGAAAGGCTGCTGTTGCCATGCTCGGTGCCGAGGGCGGAGACGATGACGCCCTTGAGAAGCTGGCCAGGGAGCCTACCGTGGTTGAGACCTCCAAGTCTATCTTCCCGGTTTTGCTGTTTGTTCTGGTGATTCGATCCTTTTTGTTCGAACCTTTTCAAATTCCATCTGGCTCCATGATTCCGACCCTGGAAGTGGGTGATTTTATTCTGGTTAATAAATACAGTTACGGTTTGCGTTTGCCCGTGTCAGGTACCAAGGTGCTTGCCATCGGTGAGCCTGATCGTGGTGATGTGATGGTGTTTAAACAGCCAGGGAAAGAAAATATCAACTTTATCAAGCGTGTGATCGGTTTGCCTGGCGACGTTGTGCAATATATGGACAAGCGGCTGACGGTGAACGGCCAGGCGGTTCCTGAAGAGTTTGTGGCACAACTCAGTGATGCCCGATCCATTTATCGTCTCTATAACGAAGGTGATGAAGGCAAGCGCTACCAGGTTCGTAAAGAGCTGACCAGTCATGATTTCCGGGCTGAAGGTGAGTGGGTTGTGCCTGACGGCATGTACTTCGTCATGGGGGATAACCGTGACCGAAGCAATGACAGCCGGTATTGGGGCTATGTTCCTGAACAGAATATTGTTGGTAAGGCGGTTTACATCTGGATGCACTGGCCGAGCTGGACTCAACTTCCCGGCTTTAAGAACAACGGGGTGATTGAGTAAGCTGTCCAAGGAGAGAATCTTATGTATGGTATGAAGAGCCGACAACGAGGCAGTAGTGCAGTCAGTTGGCTGTTTTACCTGTTAATTGGTGGACTATTGTTGTCTTTTGCGGTTAAGGTTGTGCCCTTTTATATGGATGATCACTCTGTGAAGCAGGTGGTATCTTCATTAACTGACCGGCCAGGCTCTGCCACTGCATCCGTTACCCAGGTGAGAACCTGGATAAATAAAGGGTTGCAGCTAAACCTGATCAAGCTTGATCGCAATGAGGTTAAGGTCACCCGCGAAAACGGTGTTGTCGTTGTCGATATTGACTACGAGCGACGGATTCATTTTTTCCATAACGTTGATCTGGTATTAACGTTTGAACATAACTGGAAAGCTGGAACTCAGTGAAAACGCTTGAACTTGCCCGACTGCAGAAAAAGTTAGGGCATGAATTTTCCAATCAGAGCCTGTTGGCGCTGGCGCTCACCCATCGCAGCTTTGGCAGTCGTAACAATGAGCGATTGGAGTTCCTTGGCGACTCGATTGTCAACTTTGTTATTGCTGAAGCCCTCTATGAGCGCTTTCCCGATGCCAAAGAAGGGCAGTTGAGCCGCCTGCGGGCTCGAATGGTGCGCGGTGTAACCCTGGCCGAGCTTGGCCGGGAGTTTGAACTGGGCGACTTTCTTCGTCTTGGCTCCGGTGAGTTGAAAAGTGGTGGCTTCAGGCGGGAGTCCATTCTTGCGGATGCGGTTGAGGCCATTATTGGTGCGATTTACCTGGATGCCGGTATGGCCGTTTGTCACCAGCGAATTCGCATCTGGTTTACCACTCGTCTGGATCAACTGACCACGACGGATGAGCAGAATAAAGATCCGAAGACCCGCTTGCAGGAATATCTGCAGGCGCGGCAGCAGTCACTGCCAAAATATCAAGTGACAGATATTCAGGGGGAAGCTCATGACCAGCACTTTTCAGTGATTTGTGAACTGG
Source organism: Endozoicomonas sp. ALC013 (assembly GCF_049310205.1). Lineage (NCBI taxonomy): Bacteria > Pseudomonadati > Pseudomonadota > Gammaproteobacteria > Oceanospirillales > Endozoicomonadaceae > Endozoicomonas > Endozoicomonas sp. ALC013. The sequence continues at coordinate 101,771 of NZ_JBLYNS010000004.1, forward strand.
AATGTCTGGATGAGCCGTCGAAGGGGGAAGGGTCGAGTCGTCGTGGTGCTGAACAGCAGGCGGCTCGCAATGCATTGAAGTTGCTTGGCGTTGATCATTAAGAGCGCAGAAAACAGATGACATCTGATGTAAATCGAGAAGAGCCAGCTGCTCATGAACTCAGCCTTTCCGATACCGTTTCGGAACACAGCCGCTGTGGCTACGTCGCCATTGTTGGCAGACCCAATGTTGGCAAATCAACCCTGTTGAATCACCTTCTCGGCCAGAAGCTTTCCATTACCTCCCGCCGCCCCCAGACTACCCGCCATCAGGTTCTGGGTATCAAGACGGAGCAGGGGGTTCAAACGGTCTATGTTGATACGCCGGGCATGCACAAGGTGCAGAAAAAAGCGATCAACCGCTATATGAATAAAGCGGCCAGCAGTGCCCTGGCGGGTATTGATGCCATTGTTTTTGTGGTTGACCGCCTGACCTGGAATGAAGAGGATCAGATGGTCCTTGAAAAGGTACAGGGTGCCCGCTGTCCGGTTATTCTTGCGATTAATAAAGTGGACAAGATCACGGATAAGGGGCAATTGATCCCGCACCTTGAGTCTCTGTCAACAAAAATGGATTTTCATGGGGTGGTGCCCATCTCTGCGCAGCACGGCCATAATCTGAAACAGCTGGATGGAATGATTACCCGGCTGATTCCGGCAGGCGTCCATCATTTTCCTGAAGATCAGCTGACGGACCGCAGTTCCCGTTTTCTTGCCGCTGAGCTGGTGCGGGAGAAGGTCATGCGTCAGCTGGGTGATGAGCTGCCTTATGACGTGACGGTGGAGATTGAAGAGTTCAAGCATGAGTTGCGGCCGAAAGGTCCACTGTTGACCATCAGTGCCTTGATTCTTGTGGAGAGAGCGGGCCAGAAAGCCATTGTTATTGGTGACCGGGGAGCACGACTGAAAAAAATCGGACAGGAGGCCCGCAAAGATATGGAGCACATGTTCGACTCAAAAGTCATGCTGAACCTTTGGGTTAAGGTCAAGGCAGGCTGGTCTGACGATGAGCGTGCCCTGAAAAGTCTGGGGTATGATCACAACCTGTGATTGGTAATGAATTCCATAAAGCCTGGTTACTGCATCGGCGCTCTTATAAAGAGCGCTCAGTGATTGCTGAGTTCTTAGTGGAAGGTCATGGCCGTGTGGCCATGGTGGTTCGGGGAGTCAGGCAGTCAAAGTCCCGGCTGGCTTCGCTGTTACAGCCTTTTCATCAGGTACTGGTGCGCTGGAAAGGGCGAAGTGAGCTGAAAACACTGGTTGATCTGGAGCTTGATCGCTTTACCTTTCTGACTGGTGAACGGCTTTATTGCGGGTTCTATGCCAATGAGTTGCTGATGCGATCAATGATTCCGGGGCAGCTGGTGGATGGCGTGACGGAATTATACCGGGACCTATTGGCCCATCTTCATCAGAACGTGCCTCTTGAGCCATTGCTCCGTTCCTTTGAACTGGATTTGCTGGAACTCTGCGGCTATGCTCCACCGCTTGACTGGGACGTGGTCAGCGGCGCGCCTTTAAAACAAGGCATGGTTTACCGCTTTGAACCTGAGCATGGGCTGGTACCGACCCATGGACAAGTCAGCTACCATGAGAGACCGTTTTGCTACACCGCAGAGTTGCTGCAAGCACTCTCGGCCAGGGATTTCACCAATGCTGATTTCTATCCTGGTTTCAAGCGTTTTACCAGGCAGGCCATGAAACCGCTTATCGGAGACAGGCCGATGCAGAGCCGCATGCTGTTTACCAGGAGGCTGACCGAGAATAGACTGCCCTAC